>NZ_LMVM01000006.1 GCF_002287175.1 Methanobacterium bryantii
ATCGGTTTAATTCTCCAACAGATGTAGCTAAGGCATGGGGTGAAGAAAGAAGAGGTGAATACGCTGAACGCAGTACTGGAACCCGTCGCGGTGGAATAACTTCAGAGATAGAAAAGTCTTTAAAAGGTATTAATTTCCCTGCAAATAAACAGGATCTAGTTCAGCAGGCTAAAAAGAATAATGCAAGTCAAAATGTCGTGCAGGCTATAGAAAAGTTACCTGAAGACAAATTTAAGTCGCCCACAGATGTAGCTAAGGCATGGGGTGAAGAAAGAAGAGGAATGTAATTTTATTTAATAATTTCTTTTTTTTAAATAATTTAATGGATTTTTAGTGGATCCACGGTAAAATTAAAATAAGTCCAGAATATAATAAAGCTCCTGTAAAAAAAGATATAGGCTTGCCTGTTCCTGAGTTAGGTACCTCATCCTTAATTACATTAAATAAAACAGCGCCTGCAATAAATGCTAACAATACGTACGCCTCTGATGTCCGTTCTGGAAATAATATTGATAAAGACCACCCCAATAGTGGCATCAGTGCCAGTAAATAACGCCCGTATTTTACGTAAAGCGCACCGTAATGTTCTTCCATAGATCGGTCTGAAATAAGAAAATGCAGTGAAAGTGCTATTGTATAAATTATAATCCCCAGACCTGTGGTTAAAATCTCAAATCGCAGGGAGTAACATATTATCATGCTTACAACTGCAGTTAAACCTATATGGAGGAAAAATATGTTTCTAGAAGCATTTGTTTCTTCTAAAGATTTTGCTGTTTGCTGTGCTTTGTAACCCCTTGATTTTAATGCTAGATATTCCAGTATAAAGAACACTAAAAATCCAATAAATGCCACTCCAAAAATTGCTTTTTCTAGAAATATCATTATTAATGGGCTGTTACCAAGAATGGCATGGATATGTGGGTCTGCATTTTCAATTAGTGGCAATAAATCTAAAAATACATATGCAGAAGCTACACCTCCAGAAAATGATAGTATCCTCTTTTTGTAATGTTTTGAAAATCCGTAAATTTTGGGTGAACTCAAGTGGACAAATACAAAAACCAATGCTACAATTAATGCCAGTAAAACTATCTGCAATTCTGAAGCCATAAACAATACTTCCAGTTATTTATGCCATGCATGGATTTTATTCCTTTTAACAGGATACCAGTTCACAGGATAACTGGTTAAAAATCCTAAACTCATGCTGCATCATGAACCAGTAAATGGGAAATTTCTTATGAGTTTAGATCATGCATGTGGTAAAAAAGAAATGATTAATAATTTAAGGTTCGTTAACGGTTAAATTAGTTGAATAATGGTAAAATCGCTGGTAGGTTTAGATCTATGATTTACACTCAAATTATATTAATTACCAAACGCCAAGTAAACGGAGTATTATTATAATGACTATTATAACTATTAGCCAGTATAATATAGAATATTGCCCTTTATCATCCATTTTTAATCACCTTCTATTATTTAGGTAGATATGATACAATGCTTAATTATTACTTTTAAACGCTATCTGGAAAGAGATCCTCTCAAAACTATTTTGTCTCCTACGGAGTCTACGTTAGTATATGATACAACTTTTTTATCTCCAAGTCCCATTTTGCTTGCATCTCCTCCTTCAGTAATGACCAGAGATTCAACTTTGTCAGATTCTGGATTCATTTTTACGTCGCGTATCGTTCCAATTCTATTTCCAGAATCATCTACAACTTCTTTTCCTTTTAATTCGTCAGATATTTTCATATTATCACCTTTTTAAACTGTTTGAATTAGGTCATTGTGGCTTTTTAGGCTATTATTATTATAAACTTAAATATTATTATTACTTTCTGTCGAGGAATTTTAATATATAAATGTTTGATTATAATCCAAAAGTAGTGATAATAATTTGTTATTAAAATAAAATGGTCGTTTAATTTTATAATATATTGAAATTAACTATTTATTATTCATTATTTAATAATTTAACCTAAATTAGCGTGAATAATATTTAGTTTATTGGATTAAAATAAAAGAAATTAGATTGATAGAACATTAATTAAATTTATTTTTTCATTAATAATTTATTTGATATTTATGAAGATAGACTTTAAATCATTATATTTTAATAACAATACTAACATAATTAATAAAATAAATATATTGAGAAATGTTAAAATGGAGGATAAAAGTGTATAGAAAAACAAATAGGGGACTTCTGGCATTGATTATAATTATAATCATTATAATCGTGGCCGGTGTATATCTTTATTATGCACAGAGTTATAATCCTAATGTACAAACAGGTATGAATAATTCAACTAACCAGAGTCTTGTAAACAACACTTCTATAGGAAATAACAGTACAAATGTGACTTCTGCTGCAACTACAATTTCTATCGGGAATATGGCATTTAATCCTAATAAGATTACAGTAAAGTCAGGTACTAATGTTCAATGGATAAATAATGATAACACACAGCATCAAATAGTGAGTGACACTGGAGCATTCCAGAGTACTATATTAAATCCTGGCGATAGTTATAACTTCTTCTTCGCTAAAACGGGTATTTACGGCTATCATGATGCATTAAATTCTACCATAACGGGAACTATAATAGTTCAGTGAAAATAAATAATAAACTGCTAAGATTACTCTTTCATTTATTTTTTATAACTTAAATATTAAGTATAAGTTTTATCTTTAATTTATGGGGTCTACTTATATACATCGACTCCTTCTCGGCTCAGAAGCTTGTAGAAGCGAACTTTTATGGTATCAATTATGAAAAATGCAGTTAAAGCCTCTGCCCAAATAATACCTGCTAAAAACCAGCCCATGGCAGGCAACAGTATTCCATAAACTGTGATCAGCGTGGCTATTGTTTGTGTACCTAAAATGGCTATAAATAGTGGCAGTGCGGGTTTAATCTCCCAGAAGTGGCCCTTTGTTCTGACCATAAAAACAGTTAAATGACCTGCAACCGAGAGTTTAAGATAAATAAAAGATTGAAGAACTGGAAGAGATAATTTTAATATGTTAATTCCAAGATAAAGGACAAAGAATGATTCTATAACTCCTAAAACTCCAAGAAAAGTAGCTATGCCTAATATAATTCTTAAATCCCATTTTTCTGGCTCATTTGAATATTTTACATTATCGTAAGCGATTGTCATAATTGGTGCATCATTTAGCAGTGCTAATAAAACTATCATCAAAGCTGTAATTGGGTAAAACTGGAATATTAGGATAGATAATGTAATGAAAAATAAAACCCTGATGGTTTCTGTTATCCTGTAAATAGAATAATTGTTCATCCTCTGGAAAATTTTGCGGCTTTGTTTTATGGAATCTATTATTACGGAAATTCCAGGTTGGGTAAAGACAATTGAAGCAGCTGATTTCGCAGCATCTGTTGCTCCTGCTACTGCAATTCCTACATTGGCTTTTTTAAGTGCAGGAGAGTCGTTAACACCATCTCCAGTCATACCTACAATATGTCCTTTATCCTGAAGTAATTCAACTATATGATATTTATGTTCTGGGAAAACCTCTGCAAACCCGTCTGTTTCCTCAACAATTTTTTCTGCTTTTCTATCTGTTTTATCGACAAAGTCTTTAGGAATAATGATGTTAGTTCCAAGATTAACCTCTCTAGAGATCTCTTTTGCAATTGCAACATGGTCTCCAGTCACCATTTTTACATCTACTCCCATTGATTCAGCGGTTTTTATGGTTTCCGCTGAATCGTCACGTGGGGGGTCGTAGAGCCCGAAAAGACCAACATACTTCCATTTTTCGGATTCATCTGTTTTTGCGACACCCAATGCCCGGTATCCTTTTCTGGCAAAATCATTTACAAATTTATTCATTTTATCTTCAAATTTTTTATCTTTCTCTGCAAGAGATAAAATTACCTGAGTTGCGCCTTTGGAAACTTTAAATTGTTTATTTTCTACTGTTTTTATTGAAGCTTCAGTACGTTTTGAAACGGGATCAAATGGCTTGAATTTAGTTATTTTATATCCTTCGGCTGAGTGTTCTTTAGTTTTGGATAGCACCGCAACATCTATGGGGTCCTTGCTGTCTTTTTGTGTTGCAAGACTGCCGTATAAAAGTACATCTTCTTCATTAAATTCTCCAAATGTTTTTATTTCTCCAAGTTTTAATTCATTTTTAGTGATTGTACCTGTTTTGTCGGCACATAAAATATCTACACCTGCCATTTCTTCGATGGCTACTAATTTACTTACTATTGCTTCTTTTTTGGCCAGAACTACAGCACCTACTGCCATTGTAACCGAGAGAACTGCGGGTAAAGCCACTGGAATGGAGGCAACAATAAGGACAAGTGCAAACTGGAGGGTGGTGAATAAACTTTCATGGCGGAACAGGGAAGCAATAAAAATAATTGTCACCATGATTACAGCCAGTATAATTAAATAATCACCAATTTTAATCACTGTTTTTTGAAGGAGACTCTTAGTTTTGGCCTTTTCCACCAGCTGGGCAGTTTTCCCAAAATAAGTATTTAATCCAGTTGCAGTCACCAGAGCGTTTGTTTCTCCTTGATTCACCACTGAACCAGAGTAAGCTACATCTGAAGATTTTTTTTCAGTAGGAAGCGATTCCCCAGTTAATGCAGATTCATCGGCTGAAATACCATCCATTATTTTTGAATCTGCAGGGATAATATCTCCCGAACCTATATGGATAATATCCCCTGGAACAAGTTCTTTAGCAGATATTTCCTGCCATTTACCATCGCGCAGCACCCTTGCTTTTAATGCTAGTTTTTCTTTAAGTAATTCGATTGCATTATCTGCTTTGTGCTCCTGCCAGAATCCTACAACGGCATTTAAAGCCAGCAGTGTAGATATTATCCCTAAATCTGCCCAATGTTGAATTAAAGCAGATAAAATAATTGCTACTTCTATAAGCCAGGGCATTGGTCCCCAAAAATATTTAAGAAATTTAACAATAGGATTAATTTTTTTTTCAGAGATTTCATTGGGACCGTATTCTTGGAACCTTTTTTGGGCTTCAGAGGATGAAATTCCTTTTTTGCTTGAAGATAATTTTTTAAATAATTCTTCAAATGAACTTTTTTTCGCTTCTTCTGCGCTTATAATTATTTTATCCATAATAATGCCTTTAAATTTATTTATATGTATAAATCATGTGTGAATTATGGATATAATCAAGTTTAGGCGGATTTATAAATTAATATTATAAAATATCAATTTAAATCTTTATTTTATATTTAAATTAAAGTAGTTAGCTGTAATTTTTAAAGAAGTTAATTAAACTACATATATTATTATTAACAATATAATATATGGTGCTTATTGTTAAAAAGACTGCACATATGATGCTTAAAACCAAAAAGTTTATATACTATTAACTATAAGTTATTATAGTAACTCAAGTTAACTAAAATATAATTCATAGTTAAAATTAATTCTAATTAAATAAAATCAGTATTATCAAATAAAAAGAGGTAAAATATGGCTGATAAAGAAATGAAACTAAAAGTTGCAGAAGCAATTTCGCAGTCAGACGTTGGTAGATCAATTGCGAGAATTGACCCGGCATGTATGCAGGAACTAGGTCTTATAGATGGAGACATAGTAGAAATTGAAGGAAAGAAGATAACAGCAGCAATAGCAGCATCATCTCAATCAGACATTGGTTTAGGCATAATAAGGATTGATGGACACATAAGAAAAAATGTAGGCGCTTCAATCGGCGAAGAAATAACTGTAACACGTGCAGATACAAAGGATGCTGAAAAAGTGGTATTAGCACCTGTAGATCAGCAAATAATGGTCAAGGGAGATGTGAGAGCGGCATTTGCAGGAAGAGTTTTGACTAAAGGAGATATAATTGTATCTGGCTTTAGACAACCAGCAACAACCATGCGGGGAAGTCTTTTTGATGAGTTCTTCAGGGATGCTGGAATGAACATGTCCCCCATGGGCGAAATAAAACTTGCAGTAGTCTCAACAAAACCTAAGGGAGTAGTCAAAGTCACTCAAATGACTGATGTTGAAATTCAACCAAATCCTGTGGATGTCTCTAAGCTCGAAGGGGTTAAAAACATCGTGGACGTCACCTATGAAGATATAGGCGGCCTTAAAGATGAAGTTAAAAAAGTAAGGGAAATGATAGAAATCCCACTTAAAAGGCCAGAACTATTCGAAAGACTGGGAATATCACCTCCTAAAGGTGTACTGATGCATGGCCCTCCTGGAACTGGTAAAACATTACTTGCAAAGGCAGTTGCAAATGAAAGCGATGCTCACTTCATAGCTATTAACGGGCCTGAGATCATGAGCAAATATGTAGGCGGCTCTGAAGAAAGGCTCAGGGAAATATTTGAAGAAGCAGAAGAAAATTCCCCATCTATAGTGTTTATAGATGAGCTGGATGCGATTGCACCAAAACGTGAGGAAGTCACAGGCGAAGTTGAGCGCAGGACAGTAGCACAGCTTTTAACACTCATGGACGGCCTTAAATCTAGAGGACAGGTTGTTGTAATTGGTGCAACCAACAGAGTAGATTCTATAGACCAGGCGCTTAGAAGACCTGGAAGATTCGACAGGGAAATTGAAATAGGAGTCCCTGACAAAGATGGAAGGCTGGAAGTACTTCAAATACACACTAGAGGAATGCCTTTAAATGAAGATGTTGACTTAGAAAAAATTGCAGAAGTTACACATGGATTTGTAGGTGCAGACCTGGAATCCCTTGCTAAAGAATCTGCAATGAGAGTTCTAAGAAGAATTCTTCCAGAAGTAAAGGCAGATGAAGAAATTCCAAAAGAAGTTCTTCAGAAAATGGTTGTCAATGAAGCTGACTTTAGAGCAGCTTTAAAAGAAATTCAACCATCAGCGCTTCGTGAAGTCCTTGTACAGGTTCCGGATATCAAATGGGATGATATAGGTGGCCTTGAAAAGGCAAAACAGGAATTAAGAGAAGCTGTGGAATGGCCGCTTAAATATCCTGAGAAATTCGAAAAATTTGGAGTTAAACCACCTAAAGGAGTCCTTATATATGGTCCTCCTGGAACTGGTAAGACCTTACTTGCAAAGGCTGTTGCAAACGAAAGTGATTCTAATTTCATCGCAATAAAAGGTCCTGAACTTCTATCTAAATGGGTTGGTGAATCTGAAAAAGGTGTAAGGGAAGTTTTCAGAAGGGCAAGACAAACAGCTCCTACTGTAATATTCTTCGATGAAATAGATTCCATTGCATCTACAAGAAGTGGAGGAAGTACTGATTCTGGAGTTACTCAAAGAGTTGTAAATCAGCTTCTAACTGAAATTGACGGAATGGAAGAACTGCAGGATGTTGCAATTATTGCAGCTACAAACAGGATAGATATAATGGATCCAGCTTTACTTAGACCTGGAAGATTCGACAGGCATGTTAAAGTTGATGAGCCCAATGAAGAAACAAGACTTGCAATATTTAAAGTCCATACCCATGATATGCCAATTGCAGGAGATGTGGACTTGAAGTATCTAGCTAAAAATACAGCAGGATATGTTGGTGCTGATATAGAAGCTGTATGCCGTGAAGCGGCCATGCTGACACTCAGACATGACATGGAATCTGAAGATATTAAGATGAAATACTTCAAAAAAGCTATGAAAAAAGTCAAAAAGGACGAAAAAGACGTTGAATTAGTGCAGTATCACTAATACTGCTTATTGGAAGTTAAAAATTAACTTCCTCTTTATTTTTAAGTTTTAAAATGCAATTTATTTTAAATTAATGATTTGATATTTAACCCTATTTTTAATTAAATAAAAAGTAGTTTGTTATAATTTAGTTATTCAGTGATTTTAATAATTAACCGAATTATTTTAATTAAATAAAAGTAATTTTGATATAATCTTTTAATAGATTAAGTGATTTACTTATTCAGATCCGCTTTAGATATCTTTCGTATTGTTTTTGGAATTCGTGAATATGTTTCTAAGACCTCATCTTCGATGTATTTTTTAAGGTCTTCAATCTGGAGTATATAATCATCGATCATGTCTATAACTTCTTTATAGGGACTAAGGTTATTTTCACGCTCTTTTTCCAGTTTTTTTCTTTTTTCTGCAGTGCTTAGTTCTTTCCCTTTACCAAATATACCAAGAACTTTAGGTTTCTCTATTATTGAATCATCTAAAAACATATTTCTTATAGTTCTCATATCTTGAGATACATTATGCTTTAGTTTTGAAACATCACTTTGAAGTCTATTTAGTTTAACCAGTGTTGTTCTTGCTTCAAAATCGGTGGATAAATTCAGATCAGACTCTTCAATGTACATTCCCTGAAGTTGCTCATAATATACTCCTGGATCCAGAATTTCTTCATGATTCTCCATGTTTAAAATTAGAAAGAATCATTATATAAATATTGTTAATAACTAGCCAATTATACTGCATAATATAAAATATTACTAATTTTAACATGTTCTTTAATAATTATTCAGTAAATTTCCTCCGGCATGTAAAAATCTATGATTTTTGTATTTGTTGCATTTTCTTTAGCTGTCAAAATTTACAATTTTGACGCCCTGAAAACCATAGTTAGAGAAAAATGCGTAGCATTTTTCTATACGTAAAAAATCTACGATTTTTTAAGGTTTTCCTGAACCGCAAAACGTAGCTTTCAAAAACCGCGGGTTTTTGATGTTTGCGAAGCTTTGATTCGCAACCGCAAAACGAAGTTTTGCATGCCCCAAAATTCTTCGAATTTTAAGGGTTTTGCAGGCGACAAATCAAAGCATTCGAAAATTTCCAATTTTCGATGCATGCAAAATTCTACGAATTTTGCTGTTACGAAATTGAAAATATTCGTAAACATAGAAAATCGTAGATTTTCTAAAGATTTGTCAGCTTCGATTTTCAAATACCTAAAATTTATAAGTTTAAAAAGTACGTCATTCATTATAATACTAAAGTAAGTTTAAATATAATTGATTATATATGTTTAGATTGGAAAATTCATATAATATAATAAAATAGCTAATTTTAAGCTTTATTTTAAGCACGACCAATTTTAGCATTAGGGTGAAAAAATGAGTTATGATGTAAAAGATATTTCACTTGCACCAGAAGGTAAGAAAAAAATAGACTGGGTACAAAGACATATGCCGGTTTTAGAGCATATAAAAGCAGAATATGAAAAAGAAAAACCATTTAAAGGAATTAAGATAGCTTCGTGCTTGCATCTGGAACCTAAAACCATAAATTTAGGATTAACACTTTTAGCGGGCGGTGCTGAAGTTGCAATGACTGGATGTAATCCTCTTTCAACTCAAGATGATGCTACAGCTGCAGGGGCAACTATGGGCCTTAATATGTACGGCTGGAGAGAAGAAACCACAGAAGAATACTATGAAACTATCCATAAAGTACTTGATCATGAGCCAGACATTTTAATTGATGATGGGGCAGATATGATATTTTTGGTACATAAGGAAAGACCAGAACTTATAGAAAATATAATGGGTGCATGTGAGGAAACCACCACTGGAATTCACAGGCTTAAGGCCATGGCCGAAGATAAAGCGTTAAAATTCCCAGTTATTGCTGTAAATGATGCATATACTAAATATTTATTTGACAACAGATATGGAACTGGACAATCAACTTTTGATTCGATAATGGGTTCAACAAATGTCCTTATTGCAGGTAAAACTGTTGTTGTTTGTGGATACGGCTGGTGCGGCCGTGGTATCGCAATGAGGGCCAATGGTCTGGGTGCAAATGTTATTGTAACTGAAATAGACCCTATAAGGGCTTTAGAAGCAAGAATGGATGGATACAGGGTAATGAAAGTGGCAGAAGCAGTTAAATATGCAGATCTTCTTCTAACTGTTACTGGAGATATAGATGTAGTTACAAAAGAACACTTTAAAAATATGAAAGACGGTTGTATACTTGCAAATTCTGGGCATTTCAACGTAGAGATAAACAAGGGCGATCTTATGGATATGGCTGTTAAACATGAACAGTTAAAACCAGATATTGAAGGCTTTGTTATGGAAGATGGAAGGGAATTTTATCTTCTTGCAGATGGAAGGCTTGTTAATTTAGCAGGGGAACGCGGCCAGGGCCATCCAGCAGAAATTATGGACATGAGTTTTGCAGTACAGGCATTATCAGCTAAACATCTTTTAGGGGCTAAATTAGAAAATAAAGTTTATAAAGCTCCAGATGAAATTGATGATAGAGTCTCCAGACTAAAATTAAAGGCAATGAATATTGAAATAGATGAATTAAGCCCAAGACAGTCTGAATATCTTGCAAATTGGGAAGAAGGAACCTAAAACTTTTCCTTATTTTTTATAATTTAAATCTAATTTTTTATAGTGAATAACCAAATATTTTTGGCTAGTTATCTATAAAAAGTTTGTTTATGTCTTTACATTTTTAGAAAAATCAAAGCTTACAAACACTGTCAAATCTTCGATTTGGCCCATGTAAAAAATTGAAAATTTTTTACGGAACATGATTTTGCAAACATGCACAAAACTTCGTTTTGTGCGGTTACGAAGCTATCAAAAATCTTTGATTTTTGATGCAACAAATCATAGATTTGCATGCTTTGCTTCGTAAACATCGAAAAACTTTGTTTTTCGAAAGCTTTGTGTTTGTGCTCCAAAATTCATAGAATTTTGAAAGATTTTCGAATATCTAAAAAATAAGTTAAAAAGTATATTATTCACTATAAAAGAGGGTTTTACAGATGGTGGTCTTTAAAAAGATAATAAATAAAGGATATAATCCTACACGTCTTTTTATTGGGGGAGTCCACGGGAAAGAAGGACTTACAACTATAGATGCCATTTCTAACATTTCTGAAAATGATGTTAAAAACGGCAACCTTACGATGTACAATTTTGATAAGAGTCCCTATATCAGCACACTTGACAGGCATTATTATGGTTCTAAGAGAGGTAAAGAGATCATATCTATAATTAGGGACATTAAACCTGAAATGTATGTTGAACTCCACTGTTATAACTCAAACAGTTTTAGTAAGTTAACAAATTTAAACAGAAAGGAAAGTACTGGTGTTCCGCCGCTTATACACCTTGAAAAAGGTGTTTTAATAGGTTCAACATCTCCTTACATTCGAACATCTTTATTTAAAGAATGGGATGTTTGTATAACACTTGAAATTCCATGTAACTATTCAATTGAATCTCTTGAGGTTTATTTGAATGTAATGAAGGCTGTTGCAGGTTCGAAGGATAAATATGAATTGCTTGATAGGTTGAGGGCAGATTATCCCGAACAGGTTAAAACTGCAGCAAAATATGCTGTTGAGCTTTACTGGGATGGATATCCTCCATTATAATGCTTATTGAGCTTTAAATCACTTAAAATTTATTTTTTTTGAGATATTGATTCAGGATCACAGATTCCCAATAATTAATAATTTATAAAAATATATTATTACTATATTGGGTGTGATTTAAAATGAATTCAAATCTTCAAAATCAATATGTGTCTAAATTACGGGCATTTTCTGAAATTTTAAGTATTTTTATCATTTTGATCAGTATTTTATTCCTTATGGGATGGGCATTTAATATTGAAATTCTTAAAACTCCAGGTTCTGATTTTTCTACTATTAAATCTAACACTGCTTTTTCTTTTCTTCTTATTGGTATAATCATATGGATTTTGCAAGAAAAACGAGTAAATTCTCGTAATATTTTAATTGCACGAATATTATCTTTAATTATTTTGTTAATTGGATCTTTTACTCTTTTTGAGTATATATCTGGTATTAATTTAGGTATAGATCAGATATTATTTATGGAACCTCATGGTGCTTTTCAAACGGGAGCTTTAAACAGGATGTCCCTGGTTGCGGTTTCAAGCTTCTTATTAATTAGTATTTCCCTTTTAACGATTGATAAGAAAGAAAAGGGAAATTTTCATATTTTTCAGTTATTAATTATTCTTGTGGGCCTTGTATCATTTCTTATTGTTTTAGGATATTTTTACCAAACAACAATTTATCCTATTTTGAACACAACAGCACCATCTCTTTATGGATCTGTTATGTTATTCATTATTTTTCTGGCAATTATTGCCTCTCGTCCAGATAAAGGTTTTATGAAAATATTAACAAGCAAAGGTGTCGCTGGTGTTTTCGCACGGAGAATAATACCCAGTATCATTATTATTCCTTTGATTTTAGGATGGTTAAGACTTTTGGGAGAACATATGGGATTATATGATGCTGAATTTGGAACTGCAATTACCATATTTTTTACTATCTTAATCTTAGCAATTTTAGTCTGGTTAAGTATTGTATCAATTGATAATATCGATGTGAAAAGATTCCAAGCTGAAGAAAATATTAAAAGGCAAGCTGAATTGATAAACCTTACCCATGATGCTATTTTTGTTCGCAACATGGACGATGAAATTACTTTTTGGAATAAGGGCTCTGAAGAAACTTACGGTTGGAGTCAGGAAGAGGCACTGGGAAAAGTCACCCATAAACTACTACATGCTGAGTATCCAAAACCTTTAGATGAAATCCAGGAGGATGTTTTAAACTATGGACAGTGGGATGGGGAATTAATTCATAAAAAAAGAAATGGGGACATTATTACGGTATTGAGTAGATGGTCACTACAAAAATATGAAAATGGAAAACCTTTAGGTTTTTTAGAGGTCAATACTGACATAACTAAACGTAAAGAAGCTCAAAATAAATTTAAAGAACTTGTAGATGAATTAAGACGTTCCAATTATGAACTTCAGCAGTTCACGTTCATTACATCTCATGATTTACAGGAACCACTTCGAAATATTGCAAGTTTTTCACAACTATTGGAGCGACGTTATAAAGGTAAACTGGATAGTAGTGCTGATGAATATATTGATTTTATTGTTGATGGAGCAATGAGGATGAAGGAGATGATTCAGGGTTTACTGGAATATTCTCTTGTTGGAAAAGGTGAAAACTTTCAACCGACAGATGTTAATGAAACCATTGATATTGTTTTATCTAATCTTAAAAGGTTAATTGATGAAAATGAAGCTGAGATAACTCATGAAAGGCTTCCTACTGTAACGGCTGATTCTAGACAGTTGGTTCAGATATTCCAGAATCTTATAGGAAACGCCATTAAATTTAAAAGGCCAGAAACACAGCCAAAAATCAACATTTCGGCACATCTAGATACAAAAAAGAAGGAATATATATTTTCAGTCTCTGATAATGGAATTGGAATTGAAAAACAGTACAGTACCCAAATTTTTGATATTTTCAAACGGTTACATACAATTGATGAGTATAGGGGGATAGGTATCGGTCTTGCAATCTGTAAACGGATCGTTGAACGCCATGGAGGGAAAATTTGGGTTAAATCGGAATATGGTTTAGGTTCAACCTTTTATTTCACAATTCCAATTAACCATCTAAATTCTTAAAAAGAGAATGCTAACAGCATATCTTTTAAAAAAGTTTAGAAAAGAAAAAAATTAATTTTCAATGCCTTTTCTAACCTCTTCAAGGAATTTTGTCTGGCCAATTCTTTTCATGGTTGCAGCTAGCCGTTCTCTTTGCGGTTTATCAGCATATTTATCATAAACCTTGAGAACATTATCTATATAGTCTATTATTTCACCAATACTTTTAACTTTAGTGCTGACACCTTCAACCAGCTCCCTTCCAGCTTTACCTCCTATATAAAGCATGAATCCTTCTTCTTTAACTTCCCTTGCTTTGTGCGGACACGCATTTAAACATTTTCCACAGCCAACACAGATATTATAGTTGGTGTAAGATTTGTCTCCCCTGATATTAATGGCTTCAACTTTACAAACTTCTGAACATCTTCCACAGCCGTTACATTCATTTTCATTAGTTTCTGGGAATTTTATACCTGCTATTCCTGTATCATGTATCTGTGGCCTCATGCACTTATTTGGGCACCCGCTCACTGCAATTTTGAATTTATATGGGGTAGGTCTCTCTTTGAATTTATCTTCTATAATCTCACATATTCTGGTTGTATCTATAAGTCCGCTGCCGCAGTTTTCTTTACCAGGACAGGCAAGTGTTGCCCTGACAAGTGGACCTTCTGAACCAGTTACAAGGTTAATTTCATTGAGTTTAGTAACAACATCTTCAATATCAAATCCATTTATGCCGTGGAGTTCATATGCCCCTCTATTTGTTAACTTGATCCTGGCATTATATTTTTCTGCTATATCTGCAACTTCTTTTATTTCTTCTGTGGTGTACCATCCGGCTGGTTTTGCCCTGATCCTGATGAAATAAGTGCCATCAGCCCTTTTTGAAACACCTGCATAATCTGAAGCCCAGTAAAAGGATATATATTCATCATTTTCTTTTCTTCTATTTACTTCTTTCTGGAACCTCTTTTGTTTAAAACCCTGAAGTTTTTCAATTTCTTCAACTTCTACACCTTTTTGAAGATCTAAAGCGTTTTTTATTTCCTCACCTTTTTTGGTCCTTATTATGAGGGTTGAATATCCATTAGGGCTTCCGACAGAACCAATTGAAACATCTGCAAGCTCAGCATCGAAATCTTTGCACATTTTACAGCCTGCACAGAGCTCTATTTTCTTTAAATCTATTTTTTTCTCTTCTCCATTTGTATATACTAGAAGTTTACCTTTTTTAACGTTGAATTTTTCAACATTTTCCATTTTTATATTATTCTCTTCTAATATCTCCTTCATGTTTCCATAGTCAAATTTTTCTGTACAGAAAAGCCCTATTAGGTACTCAATTTTTGGAATTTTTACAGGTTTACCGGTTCTTCCAAGTTCCTCTTCATGCTTTGCAAGGTATGGGAAATACTGAAGTTTCCTAAGCCCGTTTATCTGGCAGGGTAGTGCAACGATTGCTACTTTTTCGAGGCCCATTTCACCTGCTGTTTTCAGCGCTTCAAGGGTGGATATTGCATATTTAGATTTTGATGTTTTAAGTAAATCATCAGCACTTTGAACTATTAATGAAACAGGTTTCCAGTATTCATCACCAACTACAATGGCACCTTCTATCTTTTTTACATGGAGAAGATGTTTTAAAAAGGCGGTTACTGCGCCGCCGTCCTGTCCTTCAGAGGATCCCCTTCCATAATAAAGATCTTTTTCAAATTTTTCCCTTAATTTTATTTGATATTTTCCTGATGAAACCCTTGGACAAACCTCAAAACACATTCCATGGCCGTTTCGTAGACATTCTTCTGTTAGTTGAGGTCTACCTTCAAAGGTAAGTATGTTATTTGGGCAGATTACAGTACATGTACCACATTTAGCGCACATATCACTTTCAACTATTTTTTCAAGTTTCCAGATATTTTCTTTATTTATCTGGCTTTTTGGATACATTTTGGCCAGTTTTTCGGGAGGTTCCATCATTAAAATTGCTTCACGAATTATAGTTTTATCAACTTCTACATTTTTTGCTGCTGCAATGGCATCTGCAATGTCTAAAATATGGGATTTAAGTTCTTCACCCACTTCTTTTTGCTGATTTGGACTCATATTCTTTGTTACTTTATCTATATAATTGTTAATGTACATTCAGTCACCTTTTTTAGAATCCATATTAATTTCAAATTGTTCAACATTCGTGTTTATTGATTTAAAAAATTCCAGCCAGTTTTTTCGAACTTCTCTGCCGTATTCTGTTATTTGATAATATTTCCGCGGTCTTGAATCTGCAGTGTCCCAACGGCTGGAAACCAGTTTTTCATTTTCGAGACGTTTAAGCAGGGGGTATAAAGTGCCTTCTTCAATTTTAAGCTCTGAATTTTTGAGGCTTTTAGTTATATCATACCCATAACGCTCTTTTTCGAGTAAACACATTACAGCAATCTGTATGGCTCCTCTCCTCATTTCAGTCTCGAATCTTTTGGATATGCGGCCCATTTTATATATTCCTCGCAATACTTTGTAGTACAATAATCTATGTGGTACATGATACTTGGTGCTACATAGTATATAAAAATATTGATGAAACTTAAGTTTTAAGACGAGTAATATTTTTTTAAAATCATAATTTCATGATTTTAATAGCTTTACAGCTAATTTGGATAAAATAATTGCTTAATTCAAGAATTAAATGCTTATTTTTCTTTATTTGTTGAAATTAGTTATAGATCTAATAATTTAAAGTAGGTGAATATTAACTGAATTTAGTTTGAGTTTTAGATGATATGAATTAAATTTTGAGGATTAGGACTAGACACAGTTATAATCAAAAAATATTATAAAAATAAAAAAGTTGTAATTATCAAATAGTTGTAATTTCGTGCTTGAATACTCTCCAGTAGTATTGTGCTGCGGTTAATTTTGTTTTAGCATAATTAACAGTTGTGCCTCCATCTACACCATCGTTCCAGTCTGTAATTTTAACGCTGTTTTTGGTGACTTTTGCAATGGTATCTATCTCATGGATTTCGATATAGTATTTGTTAGTTTTAGGGTTTTTTGTCCAGTAATTTATGTATATTTTTATGAAATTGTTGTTTATTTTGCCATTTTTTTGATATTGATACGCTTTCCATGTTATTTTTTCACATGCACTATATTGAATTGTGCCGTGGTCTACTACTTTTACCGCTGCTGCGGGTTCTGCAAACTGGAAACCAACAAGAACTACAAATAATGTTATTATAGCTGCAAGTATATTTTTATTCACGTTTTCACCCATTTATATCATATAATAATGTTTATTGCTACTTAAAAACTTAAATATATATCTATTTTTTTAAATGGTTACAATTATGTGTCTTAATGCTTCCCTGGTAATATTTTTAAGAGTTAAATTTGGTATTATCTTGAATAATGATTATTTATGGTTATACTTTTCTTTTTAACTCTGTAATTTGAAAATTAAAAAAAAATAATTTATTGAGTTACTGGTTTTTACTCGTACCAATTAAAGAGTTTTGCCCTGTAAACTCTCCAGTAGTATTGTGATGCAGTTAGTTTTGTTTTTTTGTAATTTAACGAGTAAACAGAAGGTTCTAGAATATCCTGCACATCTCTAATTTTTATGGTGTCTTTGCTTACTTTTGCAAGGGTGATGGTATTTTTGTATCCGTATGTGTATTTTGAGTCAAATTTCCAGCGGGTAACAACTACAGTTTTCACGAAATCGTTATTGTACTGGTACGTTGTCCATGTGTTTTGTCTCCACATACCCTGTGTTTTGTCCCATTTATAAGAAACACCGTGGTCTACTACTTTTGCTGCTGCTGCGGGTTCTGCAAACTGGAATCCAACAAAAACTGCAAATAAAACAGTTAAAACCATAATTGATTTTTTATCCATATTTTCACCTTTTTTACTTAGTCAAGACTTATTTTTTTCTCAAGGGGATTGGATAGGGTTTGATAGGGAGAGGCAACCCTATCCAACTGAATCTGGATTTAAATATGCATGTACCAATTTACATGTCAAAGTATAATGTAACATTTTAAATATATAAAGTTTTCTATTATTAAAAGATTTAGATTAAAATTAAAAGAGCCTTTAAAACCGTATTTTAATGGAATTAACTTATTAATACTAATTTTATTAAGTTATATTTGGTATATGCTGATTATTTGTATTTATCCTTTAAATTTTACCAAAAATACCTTAAACAAAGAATATGGTACTGTTATGTTGAATAGTGATCTTTATATTTTAATCCTCAAAATTCCTTCTAAAAACACAAATTTTAAATATATTAAATGTTACATTTTAATTTAAACATGAAAAGAATTAGCACTGTTTCAAAGGGGGAAGTTTTATTCAAGCTATAAAGTTAAGAAATAGAATTGATTTTGATAAAAGTGATATACCTACTGAAATTATCGAAAAAACCCTAAAATTAAATGAAAAATTTGAAATTGAGTTAGATATTTCCATTAATTGTGGCAATCACTGGGTTAAAATTTTTAATGATAATTATTTAAGAATAACTAAATTGGAACGAATTACTGGCCCTAAAATTGGTTCTTTCCTGGATAAAGAACGTATTATTTTTAAAACCCTTAAAACTGGAAAAACTAAGCTAATTTTTGTAGAAAACAGTAATTTAGGTCCCTATAAAGAAATAGTATACAATATTGATATCATAAATTAAGATACAATTTTAGACTCATATTGTAAATTAAATAGTTTTTAAGAGGGCATAAAAATTAATTTGTAAGTATGGTGTATACTTTATGGGTGTAACGAAAAAAATAGCCAGGAATACATTTTTTTTGGTTATAGCCAGTATTATAAGTTATGTGGCCTATTTTTTTGCTTTAATGTACATGGCAAGATATCTGGGACCTGAAGAATTTGGAATTTTATCCATTGCAATTGCATTTACTGGATTATTTGGAATTTTCACAGATTTAGGACTTGGAATGCTAACCGTGCGGGAAGTATCAAAGGATAAAAAATTAGCAGCTAAATATATTGGAAATATTATACCTATGAAAGCTGTTTTTTCAGTTATTGCTCTTATCTATATTTTAATAGCAACTGTATTAATGGGTTATGATCCCAAAACAACAACTGTTATCATTTTGATTACGCTTGCTATTGTGACAAGTTCTTTTTTTACAACTTTTTTTTCAGTTTTTCAAGCTTACCAGCAAATGGAGTACCAGGCAATTGCCACGGGTTTTGACAACATATTTATGTTTGCAGCAGTTGCTGCTGCAATAAGCCTTTCATGGGATGTTGTGGCGCTTGCATCAATTTATCTAGTTAGAAATGTTCTTGTTCTGGCTTACATGTTTATCATTTATATCAGAAGGTATGAGCTGCCTAAAATAGAATTTGATCTTTCTTTCTGGAAACCGACCATAAAAGAAGCGCTTCCATTTGTTTTATCTGGAATTTTCCTCACTTTGTTTATATGGATACCCTCCATAATTCTTTCTGCAGCGGCTGGTAAAGAAGCAGTGGGGTTCTACGGTGCACCTAATAAACTTATATATTTCTTTTTATCTCTTTATTCGGTTTATATGGTTGTAGTTTTCCCTGTCATGTCTATTTATTATAAAAAATCAGAAAATTCACTTAAATTTATTTATGAGCGTTCCTTCAAGTACACCTTAATCATATGTCTACCCGTAACCATTTTTATTTCTTTAATGGCCCCTCAAATTGTAACTGCAGTATATGGAGATGCATATGGTCCTTCTGCTTTAGCTCTTCAGATTTTGGTGTGGACACTTACTTTAGTTTCTGTAAGTGGGATCTCTGCAAATCTTTTAGGATCAATCAACAGGCAACTTACAGTAATTAAAATAACTACTGTTGGAATAGTCCTGAATATATTAGTAGGGCTATTATTGATACATAAATTTAGTTTCATTGGCGCATCTGTTACTACAGTAGTTACAGATATTTCAGTACTGCTCTTTATGTTGTATACTCTTTCTAAAACAAATTTTGTGGATAGATCTTTGTTTAGAGATTTGCCAAAAATAATTTTATCCAATTTAGCAATGGTTTTTGCTGTGTATTGTTTAAAAGATTTTAATTTAGTTATAACAGCTTTATGTGGATTTATTATTTATTTAACATCCCTTAATTTCACTAAAATCTTTGATGAGAATGATTTAGTTATTTTTAAGAAAATGTACAGAACTAGAGGTAAATAATTGTTTAAAAATTATGTAATAATGGGCCTTTAGTTGATATGGGGTAAAAGGTGGATCAAATGAAGGTGAATAAAATATCACATCCCCATATCAAACCAATAGGGTCAACTAATTTATGGTACAATTTAAAGTTAAACGTTAACATATTTAAAGTTTTCTATCTGGAGAACTAATCTCAAGATATAATGTAAATGAATTTAAAATAGAAAACCAAATTAAAAATAAAAGTTAGGCTTTATATTTTATACAAAAAAGGCAGTGCTTAAATGAAATTACGTGGAAAGACTCTGGTACTCATGGCAGTTATAATCCTGTCTTTAACTGTTAGTTTCTTTATAATTTCAGAGATGATATTTGTAGGCAGTTCATCTCTAAGTGAAAATAGTTATACCAAGCTGGTACTGAATAACACTCTTAATTCATTAAATAATAGTTTAGAATCGTTAAATAACAGTGCAAATGATTGGTCAAGCTGGGATGATGCTTATTACTATGTTAATGGTGACAATCCTAACTTTTTAAATAAAACACTTGTTAATGATGCATTTTTAAAATTGAATATTGATTTTATATTATTTGCAAATAATGACGGTAAAATAGTTTATGCAGAAGCATATAATAGAACAAGCCAGAAAGAGATACAATTATCCTCTAATATGACTCAAAGTCTAAAAAATAGTGGCTTAATGTTGAATACAAGCAATAATAAAAGTTTATCTGGGATTATAATTATTAATGGAATCCCTATGATGGTTGTTTCAAATCCTGTTTTAAAGAGCAATGGGGAAGGTCCATCACACGGAACTCTAATTATGGGTAGATTCTTAAATCAAGATATGTTAAGTAGTCTTTCCAACAATGGGCTTGTTTCTGTTCAACCAGTTAATGAGGTAGGTGCATCTTCCGATTTTTTAAATGCCATGTCACATTTATCAAATGAAACACCAGTTTATGTGGCTAATTTAAGCCATGACTCCGTTGCAGGATACAGTGTTTTAAAAGGAGTTAACAGCAGCTATGATCTTGTTTTAAAAGTTGAATTACCGAGGTTTATCAACAATGATTATGAAAACGCTATTTTTTATCTTATACTATCTTTAATTATAACAGGATTTCTGGCAGCGATGTTTATCACATATTACCTTGATAAGAACGTCCTTTACAGACTGGACCAAATAATAGAAAGCATTACTGGAATAGGTAAAAAAAATGATTTATCTAAACGAGTACCTGTTTTAGGTAACGATGAACTGGCTGATTTATCAACTTCAGTAAATAAAATGTTAGGATCTCTTCAGGAATCTAATTCTAATTTAGAAAAGAGCGAAGAAAGGTATAGGACAATATTTGAAAATACGGGTACGGCAATGGTCATAATTGGGAAAGGTATGGCTATAAATTTAGTAAATGATGAATTTGAAAAAATGACAGGGTTTTTAAAGGGCGAAATTGAAAACAAAATGTATTTACTGGATTTTATAGTTAAAGAACAGTTAGATAAAATTGAGGCCCACCATAATTTTAATGAATTTAAAGAAAAAAACATGCTTAATAATTATGAAGTACAGCTTAAAACCAAAAATGGAGATCTTAAGGATTTGTTTGCAACATTTGGTTTTATTCCAGAAACTAAACAAGCTTTGATATCTTTTATAGACGTTACAGAGCGTAAAAAAGCACGAGAAGATTTAAAAAGGCATGCTGCTTTATTGAATATTTCATATGAAGCTATTTTTTCATGGAGTTTTGAAGAGGGCATATTATCATGGAACCAAGGTGCTGAAAGACTCTACGGATACTGTAAGGAAGAAGCTATTGGTAAAATTAGCCATGAACTGCTTAAAACTAAACATCCGCAGGGATTGGGGGATTTCATGGAAAAATTAGATAAATATGATATGTGGACGGGGGAATTAATTCATACAACTAAAAACGGCGAAGAACTCATTATGGAAAGCAGGCAACAGTTAATCCAGGACGCTCATGGTAATAAAATTGTTATTGAAACTAACCGTGATATTACGGAACGTAAAAAATCTGAGGATAAAATAAAGGCGTCATTAAAGGAAAAAGAGGTGCTCCTCCGGGAAATTCACCACAGGGTAAAGAATAACCTGCAGATAATTTCAACCCTTTTGGCACTCCAATCTGATGAAATCACCGACCAGAAGACCCTTGAAAATTACAGGGAAAGTGAAAACCGTATACAGTCTATAGCTTTAATTCATGAAAAAATGTATCAATCCAAGGATATTTCAAATATTGATTTTACAAGCTACATAAAGAGCTTAATAAGCGATCTTATGTATTCATATGATGCTGATTCGAGAAATATTAAATCTGTAATTGATACTGATAATTTCCTGTTTAGTATTGAAACAGTACAACCTCTCGGTTTAATAATCAATGAAATCATTTCAAACAGTTTAAAATATGCATTTAAAAATAAGGATGAAGGTAATATTCTAGTTAAACTTGAAAAAGGGGATTCTAATAATTTTAAGCTTACTGTTAGCGATGACGGTATAGGATTTCCCGAAAATATCGACTTTAAAAATACAGGTTCATTAGGACTTCAATTAGTAAATGAACTGGTAAACCAACTTGAAGGAGATATAGAACTTAATACGGATAATGGAACTGAATTTATAATTATATTTAAAGAATTGGAATATAAAAAAAGGGTTTAGTAACTTAGAATCAGCGTGACTCTAGTTAAATAGATTAATTTAAGGGATAAAATGGAAGCCAAAGTATTAATTGTGGAAGATGAGAGAATTCTGGCCATTGGAATGAAACGCAAACTGGAAAATGCAGGGTATACTGTAACTGGAACTGCTTCTTCCGGAGAGGAAGCAATTGAAAATGTAAAAGAAACCAGGCCAGATTTAGTTTTAATGGATATAGTTTTAAAGGGAGATATGGACGGTATTGAGGCGGCTCAGCAAATTATCAACCTTTATAATATTCCAGTTATTTATATTACAGCCTATGCAGATGAGGAAATCCTGGAACGTGCCATGGTAACTGAACCATATGGATATTTATTGAAACCTTTCAATCCACGCGAATTAAAAGCCAACATTAAAATGGCTATTTACAAACATAAAGCAGAAACTGAAAGGAAAGAATTAATGAAAAATAGAGTTATGGAAGATTATTATCAGTTTATGATTCAGGGTATGAATGAATCTAAATACAACAGCGAAATGGATGTTAAGAATACTCTCCTTAAAACATTTGAAAAGAGTTTTGAAGATAAAATGAAACCTGAGTTTGAAAAAGAGCTCAAAAATAAGGGTTTAGATATATATGGGGATAATATTATTCTCTTATTTGAAACTTACCTCTCATGGATATCAGAACTCTTTACAAGTTTTGGTATTAAAAATAAAATAAGGTCAGAAAATGATTCATGGTATTTAGAATTTTTCAACTGCCCGTGGAGTGAATATTCCATTAAAAACAAGGTGTTTTGCATTAACTGCAATGCAATGGTTAACTGCAGTTTTAAATGGATTAATATCCAAGGAGATGTCTGCAGAATATCGAGCATAGCAAACAACTCCCCAAAGTGTTCTTTTAAATTTTATTTTACGCATTAGATATTTGATAAATCAGATAGAAATTTTTATATAATTGAATTTTTAATCTTTAAATGAAATTTATTAAATATAAATGATATAATAATGAATTAATTGTTAATGGAATTAAAAATTAAAAAGAGGAATATCATGGGATGCATCACTATATGTATATCTGATGAGTTAGAAATCGCGTTTAGAAGAATGGCAAGAATTTCTTATGGAGAAAAACAGGGTAAAATGTCAAGGGGAGCTGAAGAAGCGCTGTATCAATGGTGTAAACAAAAAATAGAAGAATTAAATGTTGACGAAAAGGAAATTTTCGATTGAGAAGGGGATCACATGGCAGAACATGAAACAAAAAATACTTCAGAAGATTTAAGTTCTAGAACCGTTGATGAAGACATTTTTAATGAAGTGAACAAGTTTTTAAAGGAAAAAGAACAGTACATTAAAGATTCAATAATTGGATCCAGGGTAATGGAAGAATTAGGTGAATTTACTCTGGATGTTGGGATTAAAAAAACCTATTTGTGCGCCAAAGAAAGCGAAAATGTTTATAGTGTTTTAACTAAAGTTATTGAAAAGTTTATCCAGGCATATGGTGGCACTGCAACTATTTACCCTAAAGGTGAACAGATCTGCCTTGAGCTTATAACACCTAAAAGAGGCGTGTAAAAAGGTGTAAAAATGCTAGAAACTAAAATATTGATAGTTGAAGATGAAAAAATCCTGGCCATGGGATTAAAAAAGAAATTAGGAAATTTAGGATATTCAGTAACAGATTTAGCCTCATCTGGTACAGAAGCAATTGAAAGCGTCAAAAAGGTACAACCCGATCTTGTTTTAATGGATATAGTACTTAAAGGGGCAATGGATGGAATAGAGACTGCTGAGTTCATTGTTAACCTTTATGATATCCCTATCATTTATCTTACAGCATATGCAGATGATGAAATGCTTGCGAGGGCTGAAAAAACATGTCCATATGGATATATACTTAAACCGTATAAGGACAGCGAATTAAAGGCCAACATTAAAATGGCTCTTTATAAACACAGCGCTCAAAAAGATAAAGTAATGGACTTTGAGGATATATACCGCGATGTTACACGTTTCCTTGATGAAAATGAAGGTTCCTTTAAAGAAGGTCTACTGGACGGAGAATCACTTACTGGACCTTTTAATATAGATATAGGGCTTAAAAACATTTATATATCTGCTGATAGAAATAATAAAGCTGCACATGCTGCTTTTTATAAGTTACTAACTGATATTGCCCGAAAATATGCAATTTCAGAAGAAAATAAGGTTGTTGTATATCCTAGGGGAGATGAACTTTGTTTAGAGTTTTCTAAATAAAGTGCATTTATTTTTATTTATTTTATATATATAATAGAATCATTATTTTATTAAATACCAGTATACAGAATAAATAGCACAGTAATAAACATACATTACTGCTATAAACAAAACAGCTGCTTTAAGTATGTTCTTTTTTGTTTCACCTAAAAAAGTTACTGATGAACTAGTTTTTGTTTGCATTTGATTCACAGAAAACACCTACTTTATATTTACCTAATTTTGTACGCTATTAATATCCAGAATGACTTTAAAAATGTTTTTAATGACATATGATCACATTTCCAACTAGATATTTATTCAAATGTTTACTCTTTAATGTATAATGTAAAATTTTAACTATTTAAACTTTTCGATTAAATGAAGATCCAAGATTAAGGATCCAGTGAAGTCACTGAATCCCATGCATCATTTTTGAAAGCTTTTTGCTGGTAATTATTAAAATTATACCTGCCGCCGCCGACATAATAATGAAGATCATAAAGAACGATGTAAACCCATCAATTGGTATATTCCAAAACTCAGTCATAGTTCTAGTTGGGGATGGATACAGGCTGCCCATATAACCTGCCATCACTCCACCAATTGAACTTGCCAAAAACCATGTAGCCATAAGAAGACAGATAAATTTAAGTGGGGCCAATTTAGATACCATGGATAATCCAATTGGAGATAAACACAGCTCTCCCATTGTAAATACTATGTAAGCCATTACAAGCCATAAAGGACTTATATTTTGAGTTCCAGCGTCAAGCATCTGGGCTGCGGGCAAAAGGGCTATGAACCCTATGGCCAATATAATTAATCCTATTGCCATTTTCAGCGGTACTGGAGGTTCATGTCCTTTTTTTCTAAGCACGGGCCATAATGCAGCAAATATTGGGGCCAGTATCAGTATCGCCAGCGGATTTATGGTTTGAAACCAGCTTGTAGAATAATGCAAATTACCTAAAAATGGAACTACTCGGTTTACATGCTGTTCGGCTAAAAGGGTAAGTGATACTCCTGACTGCTCAAATGCAATGAAAAAGAAAATGGAAAAAAATGATAAAATAGCAATAACTGCTGTTCTATCTTTTTCTATTTTTGTTAACTTTTTACTGGAATTTTCTTGGCAGTTTATGTCATGGGAAGGTACAGAACCAACACTTTTACCATCGGGAGTTACCAAATATTTATTTTTGCTCCATATGAAGATGATTAATCCAATAATCATTCCCACACCTGCAGCTAAGAATCCGTACATATAATCAGCAGGATTTCCTGTATCTCCTAGTCCACCTACAATTAATGGGGAAAGGAGGGCACCGAGATTAATGCCCATGTAAAAGATAGTAAAAGCTGAATCTTTCCGGCTATCATTTTTAGGATATAAGAAACCAACCATTGAAGAAATATTCGGTTTAAAAAATCCGTTGCCTATTACAAGTAAAGATAGGCCCAGTAAAAATAATATTCCCTGGTTATTAAAAATAAAAGATGAATATGTAACCCCTTGAGTTATTGATGGCACATAAAGATAGCTGCTTACTGCAAGGGAAAATTGGCCCAGCGCCATGAGTATACCTCCTGTAATTATGGATTTACGGTTTCCCCAGTATCTATCGGCTATATATCCTCCAATGAGAGGTGTCAAATATACCAGTCCTGTGTAATATCCATAAATAGTTGATGCAAATGTGGTATTGTAAAGGATAGCATTGACCATGTAAAGTATAAGGATGGATCTCATACCGTAGTAACTGAACCTCTCCCACATTTCTGTAAAAAATAGGGAATAAAGCCCTTTTGGATGTTTGTTTAAAATATTTTAGTCTCCTTATTTACTGTTATAAAATTTGTAGCCTTTGAGCTCGTAAAACTCATCTTCTTTTTTAACAGTCCTTTTATTTCTTAATCTGCTTTTTCGAGACCCATAAGCAAAATATACGGTTAAACCAATGATCAAGCTTACTGCAAATCTTTCAAGTGTTGTAATTGAAAGCTGAAAAATAAGAAACACACAGAAGATTATAGAGAGAACTGGAATTACAGGAACTAAAGGGCATTTGAATTTCCTCTCAATATCTGGCTGCTGTTTTCTAAGAATGATTATGGATAAAGCAAGGAAAATAAACGCTGAAAGTGTTCCAATATTAACTAGCTCGATTATAATACTTAATGGTAGAAATGCGGCGATAATTGAAGCTACTGCTCCTACGATTATTGTACTCAGTACTGGCGAGCGGAAATTAGGGTGAATTTTTGAAAAAACGCCGGGTAAAAGTCCATCTCTCGACATGGAATAAAATATTCTTGTTTGTCCAAATAGGCTGGTAAGCAGTACGGATGTAAGTCCAAATAATGCTCCAAATGATACTATTGAAGCAGTCCAGTTAGCCCCTACTTTTTCAAGGGCGAATGTAACTGGTGCGGCATTATTTAGTAGGTTGTAAGGTACAATACCATTTAAAACTGCTGCAACCGCAATGTAAAGAATTGAACTGATGATTAAAGAACCTATAATCCCAATAGGCAGTGTTCTTTGAGGATTTTTTGTTTCTTCTGCAGCGGTGGAAACGGCATCAAAGCCAATATAAGCAAAAAAAACCATTGCAGCCCCTTGAACCACACCAGTCCATCCATAAGGCATGAATGGGTGATAATTTGCAGGATTTATAAAATTAGCACCAACAATGATAAACAATAATATAATGGAAACATTTATTAAAACAATTACTGCATTAAAACGAGCGCTTTCTTTAGTCCCTAAAATCAGTATTCCAGTTAAAAGTGCAATAATTAAAAATGCAGGTAAATTAATTAACCCAATACCTGGAGGATTGGTAATTATTTGAGGTAGAATAAATCCTGTTGAGTTCAGAAGGCCTACAATGTATGAAGACCAACCTACCGCAACAGCAGAGGCTGATATAAGATATTCAAATATTAGAACCCATCCAATCATCCATGCCCATACTTCACCCATTGCAACGTAAGTATATGTATAAACGCTCCCTGAAATGGGAACCATAGAAGCAAATTCCGCATAGCATAAAGCAGTGAAAATACATGCAACTGCTGAAATAACAAATGATAAGACCAGTGCAGGCCCGGAATAGTTAGCTGAAGCGATACCGGTAACTATAAAAATACCTGCACCTATTATACAACCTAATCCCATAATAATTAAGCTTAATGGGCCTATAGCTCTTTTTAATGATTTACTTGATTTATCAACTGTTAATAAGTCGTTTATTGATTTCTTACGGAAAATGTTTATGTTCATAGTTTTACCAGATTCGTTTTATTTTGCTGAAATTTCCTTTGCGACAGTATGAATTTCCTTTTCTAGTAAATTGCTGTCCTTATTGGCAGCGTATTTTTTGTACCGTCTGAATGTAAAGTAAAATGTTAGACCTGCCAGTAACCATGCTCCAAATACTTCAATTGTAATAAGTTTTAACTGTGTTATTAAGCCTAAACAAGCTATTATGGATAGAATTGGAATTACAGGAACTAAAGGACATTTGAATTTCCTTTCGATATCTGGCCGCTGTTTTCTAAGTATTATAACAGACAATGCAAGGAATATAAATGCAGTGAGTGCTGAAATATTCACTAGCTCAAAAATCCCTTCCAGAGGTAAGAAAGCAGATATTAGTGCTGATACTACTCCGACAATTATAATGCTTGTTATTGGAGATTTAAATTTATGATGCACTTGAGTAAGTGTCTTAGGAAGTAATTCATCCCTTGACATTGCAAAAAGAAGCCTAGGTACAACAAACATGCTTACCAGAATCACTGTGGTGAGTCCTGCAATTGCCCCAACTGTAACTATCGCTGTTGCCCAGTTTATTCCAACACTTTGAAGTGCAAGTTGGACTGGTGCTGCGCTCCCTTCAAACATTGTGTAAGAAACCATTCCAGTCATTACAGCAGTTACAATGATATATAGTATAGAACAAACTGCAAGTGATCCTATAATTCCTATGGGGAGCGCTTTTTGTGGATTTTTTGTTTCTTCTGCCGCAGATGCTACTGTATCAAAACCAACATATGCAAAAAAAAACCATTGCTGCTCCTTGAAGTACTCCTGCAAGCCCATTAGGGACAAATGGATAATAATTTGTAGGGTTTATAAATTGAGCCCCTATTATTATAAATAATGCGATCACGGCGAGTTTTATAATGACAATTGCTGCATTAACCTTTGCACTTTCCTTTGCACCAAGGACAAGTATTCCTGTTAAAAGTGCCACAATTAATAGTGCAGGTAAGTTAATTAATCCTGAACCTGTAAGAGGAGAACTTGTTATTATCTCTGGTAAAGCGAACCCTATTGAACTAAAGAATCCTGAGGTATAAGAAGACCAGCCTATTGCCACTGCAGATGCTGCAATAATATACTGGAGAATTCCAGTCCACCCTATCATCCATGCCCATATTTCACCCATTGTTACATGGGTGTAAGTATATATCCCACCAGTCACCGTGATCATGGATGCCATTTCCGCGTAACATAACGCTGTAAGTCCACAAGCCAAGCCTGCAATCATAAATGATAAAATTAATGCAGGACCTGAAGTTACAGAGGCCACTCCTGTTACTATGAAGATCCCTGCACCAACGATTGCACCAATACCCATTATAATAAGTCCTATAGGGCCCAAAGAACGTTTTAATTTTTGATCGCATGAATTAATACTCAAACATTTTTCTATGTCCTTTTTTCGAAATAAACTGCTCATTATTACCACGTTTTTTCATTAATATTATTTATTACCTGAATAGGGTGCTTTGACCCGTAAACCAGTGAATCCATATTTTTTGAGTTGATCTAAGTATTTTTTTTTCGTCTATTCCATAAACTGGCGGTGTTATTGTAGCATCATATATTTTACCTTCCCATGATACTACCACATGTGAATATTCTCTGGGTTCATGCTCTATTGTTATTAAATAGACATTTTTTGCTCCTTTTTTAGCAAGTACATCTGCAAATGCATTGGATTTGTGTTTGCAGTTGCATTTTTTTACGTCATATTTAAGAGACGCAATTTTGTTAAAGGATTTGTTTATTTTGATCTTCGGATGTCACTTGTGCATTTACTTTTACTTCTTTAAATGTGTTAAAGGAATTATTAGAGCTAAAATCCACTGATAACAGTGTATTCATTGTAAAACTAATTGTTACTATTAATATTAATATAAAAACGGCTTTTTTCATGACTACAACTCCACAACTTTCCTCAAGTTAATACACTTTTAATTTTTAAAGTAAAATTTTACATTTTACATATATAATCTTTTCGGTTTTGTAGACATTTATTTTTAATAGGTAAAATGTCTTTAAAAAAGATAAATATCAATTATATATGAAATAAATCACAAAAAACAAAAATTCAATGTATTAAAAACTAATTATATCTAATTTATGTAAATAACAGCTATTTTGGTGTTTTGTTTTAATAATTTTTAATGATTTATGTAAATGACAGTCAGAGATCCAGTTATAACCAATAAATATTAGTAATAAGACTTTAAAACTGTAAAATTCGTTTTATTTTTATTTTAAGAATTATTATGTTTAATTTATAAAATGAGGTGAAGGAATAGGAGTTAAAAATATATGGAGGCGCTCCTATCCCTACGGGCGTGATTAACAAACATGAAAGTTCCCAACTTTACATGTTAATGTATAATGTAAAACTTTAAATATATAAACATTTCTATAGTGGAGTAGCGTTGTATTAATTAAACAAAATAAGAGGTGGTGTGGATAGATTTTATGAAAACTAAAATTGTGCAATATATTCTCAAATAAATGCTATAAGTAAAAATTTAAAAGCAAATATAAAACAGAGATGGATTTACGACTTCACAAGTTGTCATTTTTAATTATTGCTCTATAAATGTGGATAAAATATAATTGGAGATAAAAAAATGGAAAATATTTTTGGAATAGGGAAAATTGAAGGTAAAAGTGTACCTGTAACTTGTAAAATGCATGCCCTATCTGCAGGGGTTGCTGCTTCTAATGCTTTATGCGATAGAACAGATTGCCCCTCTTATGGTAAATGGTGGTGCCCTTTTACAGGCTGGTAAAATTTAACCTATTTTATTTTTTGAGTTTATCACTTTATCTATATCACATTAATTTAAGTGAATATGAAGGGGATGATAGATTGGTAAAAAAGAGCTTCAAATTCTTCTTTAATAAATTTATAAGGCAACATATTTTAACTTTAATTATTATATTGGCTTTAGGTTTTTCTTCACTGCTATTCTCTTTTATAAGCCCTTTACTTATCAAATCACTTATTGACGATGTTTTTGTAGGTAGAAAAGTTGATTTATTTGGTTATATTGTTATTGGAATCATTGGTATGTATGCAGTATCATCAATTTCAAATTATTTTAAGGGTTTTATAACTGGAAAATTGCAGTTAACTCTATTAAAAGAGGTATCAGGAAGTATATTTGGAGTAATCCAATTTGCATCTCTCGAGAGCACTCAAGAGTTAAAAGTGGGAGATTTGATAACACGTATTATGGGCAACACTCAGATTGCTATAAATGTACCTGTAAGTATCATTCCCCAGTTTTTTATGAGTGTAGTGGGCATCACTGTCCCCTTTTTTATAATGATGTCCCTTAATTTCCAGCTTGCAATTATTGTAATGAGCCCTGTTATATTGTTTGTACTGGTATCATCTATCTTTGGAAAAAAAATGCAAAATATACAGAAAATATTTTTAGAAAATAATGCATCAGTTTACTCTTTTTTAAAGGAAAGTCTTTCTATTATTTCACTAATTAAAGTTTTTGGCCTTGAATCTTGGTCACAAAATAGATTTAAAGGTCAGATAGATGATTATTTCACAACTTCAATAAGCTATACAAGAATGTCATCCATGAATTCATCTTTAAGCTCCTTAATTTTGGGTATACCTGTAGTTTTACTTATTATTTTCGGAGGTTATAAGGTACTGGAGGGAACTATAAGTATTGGAACTTTTACAGCTTTTATATCTTACACATCTATCTTTTTCTCTCCTATTTCTCAGTTATCCTCTTTGTGGACTTCTTATAAAAGTGCATTACCTGCTTTTGATAGAATAAGTGAAATTTTTGACATGGAAATGGGAAAAAGTGGAAATAAAGAAATTAAAATTAAATATGGAAATATAAAAATGGAAGATGTGTGGTTCTCATATGATAACAGGCGTATTCTTAAAGGATTCAATGCTGCATTTGGTAAAGGTTTAAATTATATAGTAGGCGATAACGGAGCTGGGAAAAGTACTATCCTTAAGTTAATATGTTCGCTCTATAATGTAGACAAGGGAACTATTGAAATTGATGGGCAGGATATTACAGAAATTAAAAGAGAAAGTTTAAATCGAGCTATTTCAATGATATTTGCAGATCCCTATCTATTTGACGGATCTATCTATGAAAATATTAGAATTGGCAACCTTGAAGCGTCCCAAGATGATGTTATCCGCGTGGCTAAACTGGTTAAAATCCATAATTTCATAGAGAGAACACCTGAAAAATATAATACGAATGTTGGGGAAGATGGGTTACTGCTTTCAAGCGGCGAAAAACAAAAAATTGCACTTGCAAGGGCTGTTTTAAAAGATTCACCTATTATTCTTTTGGATGAGGTGACAAAATCAGTAGATGCTGATTCAAGGGAAGCTATCAATGAAGTCATTAACGGCCTGAAAAATAAAAAGACAGTTATAATTATCACCCACAATGCCAGTGAAATAGACAATGAGGGTAATATTGTATATTTGGGGACATGAAAATGGAATAAGTGAAGTATTAAACTTACTGGATTTACTTAAGCCTAAAATTTTATTTTAGAATAATTTTTTTTAAATTAATTGATTTTTTATAATATTTGGATCATTTAAAACATTATTTCTATTGTTAAATTGGAAACCAACGCTATTAAAACAGTAAAATAATTTATTTAGATACAGAAATTTTTTTAAATCAATCGAAGGGGATTGAATAGGAGTTAAATATGGAGGTACTCCTATTCATGATCTACAAAATAAACAACCTACCTACTTCATGTATAGTGTAACATTTTAAGTATATAAACTTTTCTATTTAAAAGATTTAAAATAGTAAATCATTGAGCATTTTTTCAATTAATGAATTAATAGGTAAAAGGACTATTTGTCCTTATCGAAAATTAAAAAAAGATATTTTTATTTAATATTTTTACAACTTAACTATTTGCTGAGCTGTATTTCAATGGCTGAAACGTTACTGTTTGATCCTTCCCTGTTTGACACTTCTTCTGTACTGATATCTATAGCTCCAACTTCTGCCTCGGTTATAAATCTATTTCTTACAATTTCAGCAACATCAACAGCCCTACTTATGGCTTTCCCTCGGGCTTTTAACATTACTTCAGATGTTCCCCCGTTCATTTGGGTCACGACAGCTAACACATAATTCATTACTGGTTTAGTTCCAATGTATACGACATTTTCTTCTGACATCTTTTAACCTCCGTAGAAATGATGAGTACTATAATATTTGAATGTAATATTATATACAACTATGCATTTTAATAGATAAAGATTTAAAAGATTTTAAATTCAAAAATGTGTAATTTTAATCTCAATTTTTAAGTTTAAGTTTATTTAAGATCATTTTATAAATCTACCCCTATATGGCTATAAACAGCAATTAAGTGTTTAAATTTATAGTTTAAACGTATTATTCATTTTACTGCCCATGATAGAAATAAAAGGCAGTATGTTGATTTATTTTCTTTATATTTCTCTTTTACCTGGAATTCTTTGGGGTTTAGAAGCTCCTTTTCCAGATAGTTTGCCTTTACTATAAGTTTCATCAGATTTTGTAGCCTTTTTATCTGTCATTGGTCTAATAAGGCCATGTTCCAGTACATAGTCTTCGTATAATAATTTATTTATAACTTCTCTAAAATCTGCACGGGATAAGTTGGAAAATTCTTTTTTTAAGGTAGTATATAATCGTTTTTCCAGGTAAACTCCATTATGATTTTTTAAAATGTCATTAGCTCTTGCTTCTATTGGAGCCAGCTTATCATTGTCGGTCATTTTTTATCTCCTCAAAATTTAAAATTAATCTTGTTTAACTATATGTTTTTTTTAAATAATTTAATTTTTTAATATTTAAAGGTTGATTTATAGGATAAAAAAATTTAAAAAGCATAAAAGTTAGGATAGCTTATTTTTTAAACTTTTAATATATATAAACTATTTTTTTCATTGTTTATTATTTTTTGCACTGCTTGAATTGACATTTAATGTTTTATAAAGATTTTTTATCATATGTGTTTCTTTTAAATATAAAATCCCACATTTATTATTAAATAAAACCATAATAATAATATAAAATTAATCTGGTTAACTAACAATAATTAAAAGGTGAGAGTATGTCAAGATTTGAAGAACTCTGTGAAAGTTATACCGGTGCGAGGAAAAGGTATTTCAATTACGAAAATGAATGCATGGAATTTGGGGTTAAAATGGTGAATGGATTAAAAGAATATTTAGAATGCCCTCCAGAACAGGTGAATTATTACCCTCCTGATAAAGAAAGTGATCCCAATGTTAGCTATAACATACACGGAGCTACAAAACTTGGAGAAGACGGTTTCTGGCATGTTGGTATTGGAATTGGGTTATATGAAGTTCCACATGGCCGTCCACAGGAAAATGTAAGAAGTACACTTTTAATTAAAAAGGAAGATGGCCGCTTTGTAGTAAAATATGGTAAAGAATCTAAGGAGGAATTCAGGATATGTGAAGACAGCGAAGATGACCTAAAAAAGTTATATGACTACATTTTTGATGAAATTAAAGAGCTATATGATAAACAGCTGGAACACATTACTGGCGGGGCTGAATTTGCCCATGATCACGATGATTTAAGGTATATTCAATAAATATTCAATGCACTTTCAGGTTTAACTTATTAAAATATTTATTAGTCTTAACTTTTTCTTTAAATTTTTATGTGATTTCTATCGATTGGCACTATAAAGTCCGTTATGGCGCAATATTCTGAATTAATTATAATTTAGTATGTTTTACTAAATCTGGGCTTTTAAGACTTATTAGATGATTAATTTCATTTAAAAGTAGTTATTTTTTAAAGTAGTTGGATAAATCTAAATATTTCAAACCAAATATTTAGATTTAAAATTTAAAAAAGAAGTTATTTTATTATTTATTAAGATGTATTTCAATGGCTGAAACGTTACTGTTTGATCCTTCTCTGTTAGATACTTCTTCTGTACTGATATCTATAGTTCCAAGCTTTATATCTGTTATAAATCTGTTTCTTACAATCTCTGCAACGTCAACGGCTTTGCTTATAGCCCTTCCACGCGCTTTTAGAATAACTTCTGAAGTTCCGCTGTTCATTTGAGTTACTACCGCTAGTACATAATTCATCACTGGTTTATTTCCGATATATACGATGTTTTCCTCTGCCATTTTTATACCTCCATATGCTAATATAATATTTTGACTTGGTATTAATACAGTTATGTATTTCTATTTTAAATTCCTTTTTGAGTATTCAAAACCTATAAAAAATTCTTTACTTTAAAAAAGTAGTTCGACTTAAGCTGTATTAATATGTCGTGAATTAATTTTTTGTATATTCAAATCGTGAACGTGCATTATATGAAAATGGCTTCGCATACGATTTAATTTATGTAATGCAGGCTTCAATTCTAATTGAACGAATTTATCCAGCCCCCATACCTTTTCTTTTCCTTCTTTTATCCTTTGCACGATTTCTGTTACCTCTGCAGGTTCTAGATGATGCCAGTAGGATTTGTCGTATCTAAGTTTAGCTATAATGTCCCACCAGTTTACTACGTTTGTCAAAGTTTCTCCTCCGAATCTGATAAAAATAGTTGAAATCAATTCAGGCAAAAGTATAAAAATATTGGTATAATCAGGATTATAATAGTTAATATGGTCTAAAATTCCTAATAAACTTTTCTATATCCTTATAAATTTATGTTACTTATTCATTATTAGTATTATACTTTAAAAAATTTAATTAAATAAATTGCCATTGAGATATGTAAGTTCTATGTCTTTTTTTTAAATAGAAGGCAACTATCTTAACACGTTTTCTATATTTATATTCCCATGCATATCTCCAATTAATTAAATTAGTTCATATTTTGAAAGGGTATTATATTTTATCTTTTTACCTCTGTTTTTATGAATTCTACAATATCACCACACTATCATCAATCAGTAATCTTTAATTACATTAAAAAAGAAAATCTTTTAATTCAAATCTAATTGATCTAAATTAGAGATTTTATTTTAGAGTTAATTACATCTAAATTAAGTTACAAGGAGAAATAAATTGACCAGTAATCAAGCTAAAAAACTTTATCAAAAAGGAATAGAATTATTAAGCTATGGAAAGTCTGATGAGGCTGTTAACTACTTTCGTGAAGCAATAGAATCAGATCCGTTCTGTATGGAGGCCCAGCTAGAACTGGGATATCTTCTGGGATCCATGGACAATTATGAAGAATCACTGCAGTGTTTTAATAAGGCAGTGAAAATAGAAAAAAATTTTCCAGGACTTTTCGGCAGAGGAATGTGTCTTTTCTTCATGGAAGACTATGATAAATCACTAGAAGTGTTTTTAGAAGCCCAGGAATATGGGGAAAATGAAGATTTATGGTACTATATTGGAAACCTTAATCTAATTCATTTAGGCAACTATGAAGGTGCTGTAAACTGCTTTGATATAGCACTGTCCATAGATGAAAATTTTATTGAAGCATGGAATGATTGTGGTATGGCTTACAGCATTTTGGAAGATGATGAAAACGCGCTGGTGTGTTTTGAAGAGGCTTTAAATATTGATCCTGAGTACAGGCAGGCTGTTTACAATATGGGGGCTACTTTAGCTGATATGGGCCGCTACAGCGAATCATTAGTATATCTGGATAGAATCCTGGAAAAAGAGCCGGATAATTTCAAAGCGATGTTTTATAAAGGAAATGTTCTGTATTTTATGGAAAAAGAAGAAGAATCAATTGAATACTTTATAAAAGCTCTTAAAATAGATAAAAATCAGCCAGAACTCTGGAATTACTTAGGCTATGTTCAGTTTAGCATTGGGCAGAATCATGAAGCGGTGGAATCTTTTAAGGAAGCTATTAAGTTCGATGATGAGTATGATACAGCTTATATTAACTTGGGAAATGTTTATATGGATCTAGGCAAGAATAATCTTGCTTTGGATTGTTTTGAACGGGTACTAGAAATTTCTTCAGATAGTGAAGAGGCATTAATGAAAATTGAAGAATTAAAAACAGAAAAAGAAATATTGAACTGAAAAATTAAATATTTTTTTATAACCAATCACTTTTTAATGATTACCATGTAAGTATCTGTGATAGTTCTGTCGTCAGCAGGTGGATCTATCATGATATGGTACCATGGAGTGCAGATTATATTTACAAATGCAATACCTGGTTTGGCAGCTTTGAATGTAAATATGTTCCCTTCAGTGGATACTAAATCGAGATAGTTCTTGTTGTACTGTGCATTGAAGGATACTTCTGGAATATGAATTCCTGAAGGTGCAGCTGTAAATGTGTCATTTAGCTCTACTATTTTAATATGATACTGCCAGTTTGAATCAATTTTAGCTGCAGAAACTCCTGAAACCATGAAACTCATTGAAAATACTGCTACGATAAAAATTGATGCTATTTTTAGATTGTTCATCTTTTATAAACCCTCCTTTTCAATTTAATAAACTAATACTGGTGATTGTTAGTAACTACAAACATATAACATTATTTAAATTCAAAAATTAGGACATTTATTAAAGGGAAAATAAATATTTAATATCTATAAATGGGAGTATTGATTATTTAAATTAACTCCAGTGAAGTTAGAGAATATTTCATCTAAAAAAAGCAAGATTTGTTAAATAAACTTCCAAACTGGAGACGAGATATATAATTTTTTATAGGTGTCTAAAACTAAAATGGAAAAATGGATAAATAAAAAAAAAGTAGATGATTTTTTAAGAAGGTGTTAACTGCGAACTTTATATGTGCATGTTAAAGTTAGTATAACTATTAAATAAATGGTGAATAAATGAAATTAGAGTTTCATGGAGATTTTGTAACAATTTACATGCCCGCAGTTGAAAGAGAAAAAGCAGTAACATTTTTAAATAAGTACGATATAAACTATAAAGAAGATGAGATAACCAGAATTGATGGAACATATATTCAATTTGGGTTTTATGCATCAGAAACAATAAAAAGATTATTTGATCAATTTTTGAGAGACAGAATTAAATAAATTACAAAATTGGTAATTGCTTTTAAAAACTCATTTTAATTACTGATTTTACATTCTATGATTTTTAAATAATAAAATTTAAGTAAATGGTAAAACATAGGATAAAAAGAATGTTCTTTTTATTTTAGACGAAGTTTACGATATAAAATTAATTTGGATATATATTGTATCTAAAGCTTTTATAGATAAATAAGGAGATGATTTAATGCATTTATTTTGTGTTGAATGCGGTGGAGAACTTAAACATTTTCATGAGGGTTACAAATGTATAAAATGTGGTAAGGAGTATCCTCCAGTAAAATGTAATAATAAAGAAAATAAATGATAAGGGTTTATTTTATTTACGGCTTAAAGACTTAATATTTGAGTATTTGTCTTAAAATTCACAGTCTTATCCTGTTAAAGAAAAAAATTAATATTTTGATATGAAATTCAATTTAATATTTAATTGTTAAATTTTGATTAGTTGAATATTGGTTAAAAATAGGGAATAATGTCAAATGACAATAACCGTTTAAATACGCTTGTCTGTAAATATCCCACATATAAGCGGCATTATCTTTTGCTTATTTGAGTTAATATTTCATGCAATAACTTAAAAAGCAGATAAAAGTTTTTAAAACGTTAATGCAGGCGCTTCAGGCATATAATTCGTGTCAAAATATAGAACACTTGAAAAAGGGATTACTCTCCTGTATTTATGGTTGTTGTCATTAAAATGTATAATAATTTCATTAGTTTGCACTGCCAGTTTTTCTACATTGTTTTCGCCTATTTTAAATAACTCCTTATCTTTTGAGTTGAGATATGTTATTTCAATAAATTGAGATTTTTCCATAATAGATCACCACGATTGATTTTTAATTATTTAAATTATTGTTTTTAATTTTTTTAATTTTTATAGGAGTCATGTTTCAGTTTTAATAAAGGCGAAATGGAATTTCATCTACTTTTTCAGCTATACAATATTTAATGATGTTTAATAAATAACTATTAAAATTAAATTTATGTTCTAAGTTATATGTTGGCCTTATTTTTTTATTTTATATGGAAATAAGTGTATAAATTGGTTTTAAATGAATGGTAATTTTATAATTTTTAAAATAATCCCAAAATAAACGATAATTTTATATGATATGGTTTACAAAAGATATAATAATAAAAATGAGGTGATATGTATGAGTGAATTACCATTAGCTCCAGTTGGAAGAATCATAAAAAATGAAGGTCGTCTAAGAGTAAGTGAAGATGCAACCGAAACTTTAGCAAAGGCTTTAGAAACTAAAGGTGAAGAAATTGCTGTAGAAGCTGTTAAACTTGCAAAACACGCTGGAAGAAAAACAGTTAAAGCATCAGATATTGAATTAGCTGCTAAAATTTTGTAAAACTTTTTATTGAAGAATATTATTTATTTTTTTTTGTTATCTTTTAAATTAATTCATTAAATAATTTGTAAAAACGCTTTGGAGTACTGTGCAGATATTACTATTTAAATTATGTAATTTTTGGTTAAATAAATGGAATTTTTTTTTAAACACTTTCAATTTAAATTAATCAGTATGGAAAAATTTTTTATTTTTCAATATAACACGTTAATGAAGAAAACCATGCGCATGATAATAGGCATGTAAAAATCACAGCTAACAAACACGATGTGTTTGTCGCCTGCAAAATCTTCGATTTGTGATTCAAGAAACTCTCAAACCGAAGGGTTTGGAGCACGAATCGAAGATTCGTATGCTTTGTTTTTTCAATTTCAAAAACCTGTTAAGTCTCTGATTACACCATAAACACCGAGTGTTTGTTGGCTTCGATTTTTGAAGACCGAAGGTTTTTGTGAACACGTTAAAAAAAATTTCCAATTTTTTACTGTCACAAAATCCCTCAAAATTCGAAGAATTTTGGGGCATGTAAAAATTCTTTGAATTTTTACGGTTGCGGAATTACATTCCGCAAACATCAAAAACCGTAGGTTTTTGAAAGCTTCGATTTTGTGAACATGAGCGAAAATTAAATAACTAGTTGATTCAATTATTAACATGGTTAAAAAAAGTGAATCAGAAAGGTTTTTAAAAATAGCAAGTAACTGTAAGCCGGAAGAATTGAAAGATGTATTAAAAAAAGTTGAAAGTGCAATTGAAAAGTCTGTAGATAAAGATAAGGATCTTCTAATGGCAAAGACTATAATCACGGCTAGATTAACTTCAATGAGAAATTAAATAAAGAATTACATCTATAGTGTTGTTATGAATTTATAAAAAAGCTGTTTGGAAGTGGTATGAAATGAAGACCATCCAATGACATGTATAATTGGGTATAAATTTTTGTCATCAAATATGTTCTTACCCCTAAAAGATTATATATTGTTTAAATTAGCAGTTAAGTTAAATTTCGGGAGATGTTTAATAGTTTTCTTGGCAAGTATACTATATACAGGTCTTTTTTGATGAGATTTGATATTTAAGTAGATATCATATATGTTTAAGAACCATTGACTGTGTATTATGCTCTTAATATGAAAAAAAGTTAAAATTAAACTTTTTAACTAATAACTTATTCTATTCTTTTTCTTTTAAAATGCATTACTTTATATAGTATCAAAAATATAAAGACTGTTGAAGCCTATTTTTTAGGCTATAATAAGGACGTGAAAAATTGTTTGGAAATAATTACGGAAGAGATAATAGAGGAAATTCTTCTCCTGTAAACGAAGGCGAAGAATACGATGTTAAAATAGAAGATATGGGAAGAGATGGAGACGGAATCGCTAAAGTAGAAGGTTTCATAGTTTTTGTAAGTGGAGCTAAAAAAGGCGATGAAGTTAAAATCAAAATCAATTCTGTAAGAAGAAACTTTGCTTTTGCAGAAGTAGTAGAATAGCTTAATTTAGGTTTTAAGTTAATTTTTAATGCTCTTAATCTATATTAATGCTTCAAATTGTACTACAATTATAGTGAACGTTTTTTTATTAAGATGTCACGTCTTATCATTAAACTACGGATCATGAGCTTTTAAAATTTAATTTTCATTTAAATTTATCTATTTTTTAATTTTTTTTACACATATCAAAATTATTTTTCGAATGATCTAACTCGAGAAGATTATAAACTAGTTTTATAATTTGAGTAATGATTGATAAGAGTGGTTTTAGACGTAATAGAGTGATCTCACCTGAAACCAGATATAGTTTCTATGGCAAAATATTTTAAAACATTCTAAAAATAATGAAGATGTCTAAATAATCCTGAGCACCGAAGGAGGCACCAAATGATGCCCAAGATTATTCAGTAGTCCACTTAATAATAAGTTCGTACTAATTTATATGTTTTTTGTACTTTTATGTTTTTGAACAGATGTATTTTTGTACATATACACGTTTTTTACTAATATTTTCCAATATTTTTGCTGTCACTTTTATCGATATTTGTTAAATGCTTAAAAAGATACATTTTAATTTATTTTATTTGAAATTCAAAATTTTGAATATTCCTAAAATTTCATCAGGACTTTTAACTAATGAAAAGCAACAGTATACATGTCAAATACATAGAAAATACAACAATTGGGGTGCAACTGCAAAAATTCCTTAATTTCCTATGATTTGTATATAATGGCATTTTAAAAGTGATCCTGGCTATGAAATAATATTCCTATTAAATTGGAATTTTTATTTATCTTTTAAACGACTACTATGGTAAAGCAGTTCGATTTATATATGATGTGGTTCAAATATCAACTAAAAATATTAGACTCCAAAATCTGTTAAAAATTTATATTTTTGATGGATTGGGAAAATAATTTGGCTCAAAAACGTTTTGTTTGGGGGCATTTCTTTAAAAAAGAATAGGTGATTTGATGGATTCTAACTATGAGAACGCAATGATAATATTAAAAGCGATGGTGGAAAGAAGCAGAGTAAATGCCAGCAGTGGCGATGTCATAAAGAGAATTACCAACCTGGAATGTGAGGAAATTAACAGTGCAATACCCTGCCTGGAAGAAATGAACTTAGTAAAGACACTAGGTGACATAAGCAAGGTCAATTTTGACTTTTTTAACGTTAGACTCTTACCTGAAGGTTACAAATACTATGATGAGAATTTCGGGAAAATAAAGAGCATAGATTAAAAGCTCAAAATTTTCGCTGTTTTTTTAACCAATTTTTATCTTTTATATGATTATTCTTCTTTTTTTGCAGTAGAAAGGCCTAAACGTTCTGCGATTACATGGATAGTTGAGCCCTGTACCAGTGCTGAAGTTAAAGTTATAAAGAAAACTATGTTAAAGATCATGTTCGCGCCGCTAATTCCAGCTACTATGGGGTAAGTTGCAAAGATAATTGGCACAGCTCCTTTAATACCCACCCACGAAATGAAAACTTTGTCTTTGAGCCCTACTTTAAATGGTGAAAGACATAAGAATACTGCAAGGGGCCGGGCGACCAGAATCAGGAAGAAAGAAATTAAAATTCCTACTCCAATTACTGGAACGATTTGGGAAGGGAATACGAGGAGTCCTAAGGTTAAAAACATTATAATTTGCATTAACCATGCCATTCCATCGAAAAACTGCATCTGGATCTTTTTATTTAGGAAGTGGCTGTTTCCAAGTATCAATGCTGCGATGTAAACACTTAAAAAACCATTTCCACCTACAAAATAGGTCACAGAAAATGTTAAAAATGCCAGAGCTATGGTAAGGACTGGATAAAGCCCTTGAATGTGGAGTTTAATGCTGTTAATTAGTTTAACTGATCCTTTTCCAAAGATAAATCCTAGAATGACACCGAGTCCTATTGACTGCACGAGTAACAGTATAGTAGACCAGACTGACGTTGTGGGGTTCAATATTAGAAATATTAAAGTAGTGGTCAGGAAATAAGCCATAGGGTCATTTGTTCCACTTTCAAGCTCAAGGGTTGGTATAATATTATTTTTTAAATCCTGGTTTTTTGACCTGAAGATAGAAAATATGGCCGCTGCATCTGTGGATGAAACAATAGCTCCTATTAAAAGGGATTGGATAAGGGAAAACCCTGTAATCCAGTTAATAAAAAGGCCCACTGCCACAGTGGTTATTAAAACGCCCGCAGTAGAAAGAACCACCCCTCTCCCAAGGACGGGCTTAACATCTTTCCATTTAGTGTCTAAACCTCCTGAATAAAGAATTATAACAAGAGCAATAATTCCTATGAACTGTGTAATATTGGGATTATCAAAATAGATTCCACCTATACCTTCAGAACCTGCCAACATACCTATTAAAAGGAAAAAAACGAGCGAAGGGATTCCCAGCCTGTTAGAAGTTTTGCTTATTATTATGCTGATAAAAAGCAAAAGGGAGCCAATTAAAATGAACTGTTCTGAAAGCATTACATAGATATATTTATTTATTTTAGTATATAATCTTTGATTATTAAAACTTTTACCTCATTATAATACTTCACAATGTTTAAATGTTTAAAATATGCTCATTTAGAGATTCTATTAAAAAATAATTATTTTTAATGGGCATGAATTATGAAATGTTAAATTAAATCCTATTTTTTTTCTTCTTTTTCCCATCTTTTAATGCACTGGTCAATGGTTAAACAGAATTTACTTTCCATGATTTCTTGTTCTAGTCTTGTCTTTTTAATAGATTGCCTGAGCGGTCCATAGACATTGGCGGCTTTAACTTTAATGCCGCGGCTCTTCAGCTCGTCGATAAGTTCTTCTAACATTTCAATTCCGGAATAATCAATAAAAGAAGTGGCCTCAAAATCTAAGACAAATAATTTAGTGTCTTTATATTTTCCATCCACTAAATCTATAATGGTATTTTTCACGTTTTCTGTGTTCAGGAATATCTGTGACCCATCGACCCTGACAATGAGGGTGTGGAATGCTATTTCAGCTTCTGGGCGGCGTTTAATATCTAAATATTGGACAGTACCTGGAATACGGCCCAATATGGCTATATGTGGGTTGTACATGTTTTTAAGCAAGCTTAAGACGGATAATATAACTCCTATTACAATCCCTTCCAGTGCACCAATAAATAGTACGGTTAAAAGCGTTACAACTGCAACAGTAAATTCTATCTTGTTGAAATTATAGATTTTACGGAAATGGGGAATATCAACCAGGCCTCTTATTACATACAGTACAATGGCAGCTAGTATGGCTTGAGGCAAGTTGTAAAATACTCCTGTAAATAAAAACAGAACTAATAAAAGTACTAATCCGGATACCCCTCCAGCAAGTTGGGTTTTTGCCCCACTTTCATCAGCTACTGCTGTTCTTGATAGAGTTCCACCTATGGGCAGCCCCTGGAAAAGGCCCACAGCTACATTAGATGCCCCCAAAGCCAGCAGTTCCTGGTTTTTATCAACTTTGTAATTGTTTTTAGCAGCATATTCAGAGGCGAATATATACCCTTCCACATAACTTACAAGAAAAACAGTCACTGCTAGAGTGATCAGGATATTAATATCTATCAAATTGGGATCTGGAACTATCAAAGCAGGCAATCCTTGGGGAAGGTTTCCTACTACTTTCACGCCTAAAGAAGCTAAATTAGCTAGAGTAACAACTGCAATTGACCCTAAAACAAGGAACAACGTATTGGGCAGTTTAGGAAATTTTCGAGTGGCTAAAATTAAAAATAGAATTCCGCCGATACCAATGGCAAGAGTAGCATGGTTGGCCTGGCTAATATGCATGAAAAGATAATACATACGGTTAAAAAAAGTGCCTGAACCTCCAGGTATTCCAAGTAATGTGGGGAGCTGTCCCGAGGCAATATATAATGCTAGACCCGCTAAAAATCCGGTTAAAACAGTTTTTGAAATGAATTTAATTATGAATCCTAATCTTAAAGCCCATGATATGAGCGCGAGAACCCCCACCATGACGGCTACAAGTGATGCCATCATGAAGTACTGCCCGGTATTTACAGCCATCAGGGAACCAATTGTGGAACCAACCAGTATAGAAATAGTTGATGTAGGGCCGATAGACAGTTGTTTAGATGTCCCAAAAATCATGTAAACCAGTAAAGCGATCATTGCAGAATATAAACCAATTTCTGGAGGCAGCCCTGCCAGAGAAACGTATGCCATGGCTTCAGGTATTGTAAATGCCCCAACTGTAATTCCAGCAATAATATCTGGTCTTAACCATTCTTTATCATACGTTCTTGCCCACCGGGTTATTGGGAGTAATGATGAAACTTTCATGGTTTTAGTCTCCATTTTTGAGCCAATTAAATTATAAAAGTTTTATCTCTCTTTTAATATGTGGGTCCTTTTTGTTAAAACTAATGATTATTATCTCGTTATGTGTTATCCTTTGTATTTTTCTGGTTATACCTGATGTTTTGAATAAAAATATTTATTTTAAGGCTCATGTTCACAAAAACTGTCGGTCTTCAAGAATCTTCGATTTTTGAAACCTCGAAAACAAAGCATTCGAAAATTTACAATTTTTGATGCGTCAAATCAAAGATTTAACAGTTTTCGAAGGTTTTTGTGACCGTAAAAATCGCAGCGGACAAATACTTCGTATTTGTCGCGTCAAAATCAAAGATTTTGACAGCTTGCAAAATTTCTAATTTTGCGGCCCAAAAATTCTACGAATTTTCGACGGCTT
>NZ_LMVM01000007.1 GCF_002287175.1 Methanobacterium bryantii
CCTTCGGTTTTTTGAGAGATTTTTACATGTCCATGACCCTGTGCATGAGTTATACTATTATGTTAAATTGTAATTTTTAATTGATTATATGGGATTTATCTTAAAAAAATACGATTTATTTAACCAGACACACGAGTGAAGCGATATTATTTACACAACATTCGGGCATGAGCGATTTTTAATTTATAGTAGTGTTAGTACCATTATTTCAAATATTTCTGGTAAGATGATCTGAATCTATTGAATTAATAATTTTGATTTAAGTAGAAATTCCATGTCTTTAATATTGAAAAATGGAAAACCCGTATGATTTATATGGGGGTTTCCCGTTAATCTTACGAATTCGTGATTTCAAAAACATTTATATGGGATAAAAACATAAGTTGGTTTGTCGGAACTATGTTTCCTTATTCCGGTATGACGAACAACCATCGAAAAATTCACAAAAAGCAAAAAAAAGACAGAAATTATCTTACTTCGGGATTAAAACACAACCATTGAATGATAAATTAAGACTATAGGGACTATATGTGGATGATGTTGGGAATACTTCTTTAAATGTATATTTAAATTAAATAAACATTGTTTATTTGGATAATGGGGATATATTCAATTAAAATTAATTTGTTATGGTTAAATGATCCAATTAATGTTTTTATATCTAATGGAAAATGTGGCAAATTTGTGAATATGCTAATTTAAAATGATTTTACATCATATTGCCAATGTAAAATTATTAATAAGTTCTATAGAAGAGGTATAATTTGTAAAAGCATTGATTAACGAATTTAAGGTATGATTGTATTGTGTTGAAAGAAATCATTGTCATCATACGCTCTAATAAAAATGGGAAGGACTGAAAGTGAAAACATTTATATATTTAGTTGATCATCTTTTTATCATGATTATTCATGTTGATATTGTAACGGTGTTAAGTTATGTTCTCGCAGTAATATCTGCAATTATTGTAGGATTTATACTTAGACTTCCTTTACTTCCTGAAAGGCCAATGAGGGATTCATGGACAATAAGTATAATTTTTCCAACTATCATAATTGCACTGGGATTATCTGCAATGGTTTTTGAGCTGGGATGGAATGGAATGATAGTAGGAATTGTCATAGGAGTACTATCTGCATTAATTTCCAAATATTTACTTGAAAAAATTCTCCCACCACATACAGACCTGATTGGGGGTGAATCTGGTGAATGAGATAATAGGAATTATAATAGCAGCAGTTCTATGCTGGTTTAATTTTGTACTTATAGATACCTGGATGGGCCTTCCTGAAAAACCCGGTGTCAAAGGTGCAGGTGTTATTGGAAGAGATGTAAAAAAAAGAGGTGGAGATCTATCTGGTGGATTCTTCCAAGGAAATATTGTATGCTCTCCTGATGCATCAGCAGGTACACTGTTAAGTGCTATAGCATGTTACCTTATAGGTATTCCTGCAGGTGGATTTGTCGCAGCTTTACTTGTATTTATTGGTAACAGACTCTGTGCAGACCCTGGATACGCGGGTACAACTGGCGCAATTACTATAATGATTATAATGGCTTTAGCTTCATTTATTGGTATCCCTCCAGAGCAATTTATTATAGGTATGTTACTTGCAATTGTTACAATACAAGGACTAGATCACCCAAGAGCATCTAAATTACTTGGTAAAATTGCTAAAAAAATGGGAAGATATACAAACTTAACTTAAAACATCAAACTATAAAATAAATAAACTACAATATATTAAAAAGGTAGATAAAGATGCTAATAGAGATTGCAGGGATTATAATTGTATTTATGGCTTTAAGAACTCTAATTGCCCGAGATAGAAGTGAAAGAATGCTCTATCTAAATGCAATGAGTTTTGGTATATCTGCACTTATTGCCCTTTATATACAGACTCCATTTGGAGCTATAATTGCAATAACTTATTTTGTAGCTTCTACTATAAGTTCGAATGCAATTGCATATTCTATTGGAAGAATACAAGAGGAAATTACTGTTAAATAATTTAAAATCGGTGGAATAATGGCTATCGTAGATTTCATAAATATATCAACAGTATCGGCTGCCGTAGCTTTGATTGGGTCAGCTGGTATAATATTACTCCCAAAGCCTGTTGATAAAGTGATAATGTTTACTCTGCTTCAGGGAGGTTTTATAGGGATGATAGTGGCAGCGAAATACTTGGATGTTGCAGTAGCTGTTGCATTATTCGATCCAATTTCAACAGTTATCCTTTTAATTGGTATTATAAAACTCAATGATGTAAGACGAAAAAAACTAGAAGCCCAGGAGGAATTGAACATTGCTTGATATTTACATATGGTTTTATACAGGCTGTGCATTGGTAATACTGGGCAGTATTGCAACAGTTATTGGTCCTGGGGTTAAAGACCCAATAGTAAGGACATTAAATACAGAAGTAGCTGCAGTAGGAGTTTCAATGATACTTTTAACTTACAATCATACTATAGCACTTCTTACATTTGTTGCAGCAACTGTTATAATGACTATGATTCTTTTGAGGGCGATTGTAAGGCTTGAAGAAATGGGGGCTAAGGTATGAGAAGCATAGGAAGGCTTTTAAATGATCTTGCAAACCCTGATAATATTCCGAGGTTTTTTTCATTAGTGCTGGGAATTGTGCTTATAGTAGGTTTTGTAATGCCATTTGCATTAAATGACCATCAAATTTATCCAAGGCCTGAACCTCAAAGCCAGATTAATTCAGGTGATCCACTGGCACCTTATGACCGTGGCGGTACTGTAATTGCAGATTGGGGCCTTAATGGTAACTTCCTTTTACAGCCAGGTATTGTTAAATCGCAATACCCTCAATTTTCAGTAAACTCAGGTAAAGTAACAGGATACCTGTCTCCAATGGCATTATCAGTTAAAAATACAACATCATACTTTGGTACTTCAATTTATTCCTCTCCTGGTGGATTAATTGATGAAATACTTTACTACTCAAGGGGTTTCGATACAATTCTTGAGTCCAGTATCTTGATGATGGCATTTGTAGTTGCTTCGTTTATAGCACTTCAATTTACAATGAGGAGGGAAGAAGAATGACCGGTGCTGAAGTTTTAGTTCCAAGTGTTGTTTCCCCTTTGGTAGTTTCACTTTACCAACCTGCCATACTGGTTGGTTTATTAACCGGTTTTATAGGCCTTCTTGGAATAGCCTTTAAAAAAGGTGATTTAACTGCCCTTATACTTACAGACATCGTAGGATTTGCAATGTTAATTATAGTTGCAGCAGTTGCAACTGATCTGGCAGAAGCACTTATACTTCCAGGGCTGGTAGTTGAACTTGCTGAAATCCTTGCGATTTCAGAAGTCCTTATGAGCAGAGAAATGAGAAAAACAGGAAAAAGTGTTGATTTGATTCCACTTCCACTTTCACTGGATATGGAAATTTTAGAAACTGCACCTGCTTTCCTTGCAATAATACTTATAGCTTATGGGGCATTTCTAAGTGGATTTACTGGTGGAGCTGTTGCAGGAACCGGAATATTGTTTTACGTCCTTTCCAGAACAATTAGGGGAGTCCCTTCATCTATATGGGAAGGAGTTGCAGGAATATCTGGAGTTGCATGGGTACTCTGGTTAATAGGTTTCCTCATGTTCTTTGTTACCCCTCAATACTGGTTACTCGCTCTATTCCTGTCAGCATTTGGAGTGTTGATAAAGGTAGCATCTAAAGTTGGACTTATAGGTGTTTTGGGTAGAGAAGAATTTAAGAGAGAAAAATAATTATGATTCATACTTAAAATGATTTGGAGCAAATAAAAATGGATATAGCAACATTAGGTGGGCAATTATTTGGTTACATACCTTTAGGAGATATTGTGCTTTACTTTACCCCATTTAATCTGTTCCTATTTGGTGGAGCACTCCTGTTTACATTTCTTATAGCTGTAAGTAATACAGAGACCCAGGTAGAAGCTAGATTTGGTTCTCTTGAAGATAGGGAAGTAAAAGTAGATAAAGATGAATTTAAAGTAAGGAGATTTCTTGCAATAATATGTGGTCTTGCAACTGCAGGTGCCATGATAACAGGAGACCTTTTCAACTTTACATTATTCGTTGCATTAATTGGTATAGTAAATATTGGATTGGTAGGTGCTGTTAAAATGGTGGATGTTTTAGATTCAGCATTCCAGTACGGTATAATTGCCATGATTGCATCCCTTCCTTTATTTGGAGGAGCAGCAACAATTCTAGCTGCAACAGGCACTTTAAGTTTGATAGAAATTTCTCACTTGAGTTTGGTGACACCAATGGTGCAATTTGCATCGGTACTGCTCTTGATGGGTATTGCTGGTGAGACTGGTATAGCTCCATTTTATGCAACAAAAGCTGAAATGTTTAGAACTCCCGGTTCACCGTTTTTAGTTATAATACATTTAAGTTCATTACTTGTAATTGTAAGGGCAATTGAAATATTGCTGCTTATCAACAAACCATTTTAAAAGATTTATCAGGTGAAATAATGAATAAAATGAGTATAATAAGCTCAATAGTATTAATAATTTCTGTAGGGAGTATAATATATGCATTGATATTTAATCCTGCAGATTGGATAGTCTATGGAATTTCAATTATATTTATCCCATTGGGCGTACTCTCATTTGGACTAATAATCATGGCAAAAGCCAGAGAAGAAGAGAAAGAAGATAGAAGGAAGGAACCCTTCATCGGATATTAATAATCAATTTCAATCGGTGATCAGATGAATTTAATGGCAAATATCCTACTAAACGTCCTTATTGCATTCTTAATTGGAAGTTTGCTTCTAGGATTATACAGGAAAGTGGTGGCTAGAGTACAGACTAGGCCTGGCCCTCCAATAATCCAGTACCTTTTACATTTACTTAAATTTTATATTAAAGAATCATCATTTACTAAAACGGCCGCAATGCCTTTTTATCTTGGAATAGCTAGTATTATGATGGTTATATGGATAACTGCAGTAATAGTGGGGCCAGTGGTTCAAGGATCGCTTTTAATCATATTTGCCGTATATGCTCTTCATAAAATAGTGGAACACAATGCCGGATCCTCTTCAGGCTCGCCGTATGGTAAATTAAGCTGTGTTAGGGCAGTATATTCAGCAGCAGCAGAAGTGCCTCTCTTCTCGGTCCTTGTTATTATTTATCTTAAAACAGGATCTATGGGAATTGCAGATATAATAAATTATCAGGCTGTTCACGGACCTTTGCTTTACAGTATACCTCTAGCAGCAGCAATGTTTTTCGTGCTTATAGTATCAAAAGCGCAATATACTCCATTTTCAATAACTAAAGGAAAAGATATAGTATCAGGATATGAAACTGAACACTATGGATTACTACGTGGATATCTAATGATATCTGAGGCTCTTATGTGGTATATGTTACTATGGGTATTTTTAATAGTATTCTTTGGAGTATTAAGTCCTTTATGGCTTATAATAGGAATGGTAATAATGACAGTAGGAATAGCGTTTATAAGTGCTACTACACCACTTTTAAATCCTAACCACTCTGTAGTACTGCAGATAATATTTGCAGCAATAGGAATTATAGGTTCAATATTACTCATGAATGTGATTTAGTTAATAAATAAAATATTTTCATAGGAGAATAAAAAAAATGATGAAAGAACAGGATACGCTCTTCTTAATGGCTCTTGTTGGAGTGGGGGCCATAATAATGAGTACACTTGCTGTATTTGAACAGTGGGTTATCGTAGCGCCTTTAACAATTGCTGTAGTCATTCTGGCATTTCTTCTTCTATACCAGAATAGACACAAATTTGCTCATCTTGCAGAGTCTATTGAAAAAGGAGCTTTTATTGTAGCCCTTATATTGTTTATATTATCATTTATATACCTTTATAAACCTGCCTGACTGGTGATATCATGGATTTAATAATTTATCTTGCATATATACTTTCATTTGTAATTGGGATGATTATAGGGCTTTTACTTAGTTATAAAAAGTATACTGAACCTTTCGTTAGCAAAAATATTGATCTGGTGGCCCTTGTAATTTCAATTATAGGATGGATATTGTTCTTAAATAGTCAATTTATTACGCTAATTCCACAATATATTTCGATTACAGTAGGTCTGTTCTTTGTGGCTACTGTACTTGGAATGAGACCTGGATATGGAAGATATGAATTAGCAATTGGATTTATAGTATCGGGCCTAATTTGGCTTGTAGGGATGGTTCTTTTATGAATAGTGATATAAAAGAAAAAAGTGAATCATTAATGGAACTGATGAAAGGGAGAATATTAAACAGTTACAAATGGCAGGAAGATATAATAAAGCCATTTTCAAAGGAAATGGGTATTACTCCCAAAGAATTAGAAAAAATTTTAATGAGGCGATTAGACATGTCAAGCCTTGAAGCTTTACATCCGCGCTTTGAATCGTCTAGATATAGTTGTATACTTAATAAAATACATTCAGACCTGCAAATTTGCTGGCTTTCTGATGTAATGGAGATCATATCAAAGGAAGACGCTGATGCAATAAAAGATAAAATTGCAAAAGAAGTTATTAATGGTAAATCTTATGAAGATGCCATAGTTGATGGTAAAAAAGAATTGATTGAATATCTTATGAGGTAAAGAAATGTTAGATGCGCTTAAAGATATCGTAAGGAAAAGCTCTATTCATGCCTGTCTTATAAATACTGGGGGATGTAATGGGTGTGATATTGAAGTAGTTGCCCTTTTATCTCCTCGCTATGATTTAGAACAGTATGGGATTTATTTCCATAATAATCCAAGAGAAGCTGATGTAATTTTAGTTACAGGACCAGTAGCGGAGCAGTGGAAAGAAAATCTACAAAGACTTTATGCTAAAGCTCCAAACCCTAAGATAGTGGTTGCAATTGGAGCATGCCCACTTTCAGGAAACGTTTATAATCAGGAAGGTAGTGCAATATACCCTCCGCTTCACGATTTTATTCCAGTGGATGCATCAGTTCCAGGATGCCCACCAAGACCAACAGAAATATTAAAGGCCCTTCTGGCAGTTGGTCCCGATGCAATAGCAGCCAAAGGGAGGCAAAGTAAATGATAGTTCCTATAGGACCACTTCACCCTGCACTTAAAGAACCTCTGCGTTTAAAACTCCACACAAAAGGAGAACGGGTTATAGGTGCTGAAATAGACTACGGTTATGTTTACAGAGGTATTGAAAAGATAATGGAAGGAAAAACCTGGCAAAAATGTGTTTATTTATCAGAAAGGGTTTGTGGAATATGTTCATATGTACATACAATGACATTCACTGAAACATTTGAAAAAATTGCAGGTGAAGAACCGCCACTGCGTGCCCAATTTTTAAGGGTTATTGCCAATGAACTGGACAGAATACAGAGCCATTTACTGGCAAATTCAACATATTTTAATACAATTGAACATGAAACATTATTTATGTACATGCTGTCCATGAGAGAACTGATTATGGATGCTATTGAACTTTTAGCAGGTAATCGTGTCCATATGGCATGGAATGTAGTTGGTGGAGTAAGGTTAGATGTCAAAGAAGTCCATCTAAAAAGTATTCTGGATCTTTTAGATAAGTTTGAGTCACAATATGCTAAGTATCCTCAAATGTTTGAACATGGTCCTTTATTAGGTCTCCGATCAAGGGATGTTGGCGTTATTTCTAAAGAAGATTCACTTAAAGCCAGAACAGTAGGACCAATTGGCAGGGCATCATCTATAAAAGTTGACTGGAGAACAGATAAACCTGTATACAAAGACCATTTAGATTTCAATGTTGTCTGGCGTGATGAAGGAGATAATTTCGCAAGAAACATGAACAGATTTGATGAAGTTACAGAATCATTACGGCTTATACGACTGGCTATAGAGAACCTGCCTGAAGGTAAAGTACGAAAAAAAATAGACATACCTGCAGGATATGCTGATAACAGGAACGAGGCTCCAAGGGGCGAAGTGGCATACATGATAGAAACTAATGGTAATCTAATAAAGAACATTTCCATAAGGACTCCAAGTATAATGAACATCGATGCATGCGCTAGATACATGCTTAAAGATGTTGCAACAGTTGCAGACGCTGTTGCGACTTATGCAAGTGTAGATCCATGTGTCGCATGTACAGAAAGAGTTACGGTAATAAATGAAGAATCAGGTAAAGTTACAGAATTTGATGGAATACAGAATGTTAATTCAATTAAGTTGAAGTGATAGTGTTTGATCAACCTTTAAGAAAGGTTGATTCGGAATGTTAATTCAATTAAGTTGAAGTAATTAATCGATGTTAATTCACAATTAATTTAAAATAAAAGATGGTGTTTTATGTCTTCAGTAATATGGTATTTATACGAATTTGCAAGAAAAGGATGGGTTGAAAACTTTGTAGGGGCTGCAACAAACAGGGAAACTGTGGAAACACCTGATAGGTTTAGAGACTTTCCTGAAGTTATAAGGGAATTGTGTATTGCCTGCGGGGCATGTACGGCAGCATGTCCATCTCCAGCTGCTATAAAACTTGTAAGAACAAAAGACAAGGATGAAGAGAATGGGGAAGGTATAACCTATCCTGTTATAAATACAGACGCGTGTATTAGATGTGGTTTCTGTGCAGAAGTATGTCCCACAGATCCTAAAACACTCAGAACTGGTGAAAGTCATTTAATCCGTGAAGAATTCACAATACTGCCTGCAGAGAAGATGTTTGTTATTGATGATTATCTCTGCATCAGGTGCAAAAAGTGTATGAAAGCCTGCAAAGTTGAAGGTGCCATTATTGAAGAAGACAATAAGATCATGATAGATCAATCCAAATGTGTAGCATGTGGCGACTGTGCCAAAACATGCCCAGTAAAAGGTTCCATTAAGGGGATATACATTTCTGATGTTGAAGGTCAAAAAGATGTAATTAATATGGTGGTACAGACCCTTGAAAATTTAATAGAGTCTAAACAGGATGAACTTAAAGATCTTCCAGCTGAAAAAGCAGTGACCTTTGAGGTTCCATTTGAGGATATTCTGGAAAAAGCTCGTGAAATAATGCCTGATGAAGAGCGTATAAGGGATCTGGTTGAGAAAGTGACTGATAGATTAAAACTTAGAGTCATTACCTGGGACGATTCAAAATGTAAACAATGTAAGCTATGTATTGATGAATGTCCTACTGGTGCTATAACTTATGATAAAGAAAAAGGTGTTGTTAGAGATTCTGATAAATGTCTGAGATGCACCACATGTTATCAAACATGTCCATTTGGTGTTGCAGGCTTTTATGTTGCAAGATTTTTACTTACGCAGAGTGAAGTGAAAGGTGATGAAATCCTTGTAACTGTAAAACCAGCATTATTACCCGTGGGGGAATGATAAAATTCCTGAAACTAAAACTGATAGAAAACCTTCTAAACCACTTCGTGAGGTGGAAGTGGCCTATGAAATAGATTCATCTAAATGTGAACAATGTGTAGATAAGCCATGCCTTCAAGCCTGTCCTGTAGAGGCAGTTCATGAAGTACCTCCAGATAAACACATAGAAATTGATGATAAATGTTTTGGATGTGTACTTTGTAGAGAAGCATGTCCATTTGATGCTATAAAGATGGAAACTACATTAGCAGATGCTGTAAGAGAAAATGTTCCTAACATTAACCCTAAATTATGCAGGAGATGTGGAGCATGTGTAAATGCATGCAGAACTGGAGCAATTCAGCTTATATCTTCAGGTAGAGAAGAAGCTCACAGCGTAATTGATGAAGAAAAATGCGTTAAGTGTGGTTACTGTTCCAGAGTATGCCCTACAGAAGCCATAAAATATGGTGAAATTTTACCAAGGTCTGTAGCAGGTGGAAAAGGAGTAGTTGTAAATGAAAAGCAGTGTATTGGATGTATGACATGTACAAGGGTTTGTCCGTCTAAAGGAGCTATAAATGTAGGTAAAATAAGTAAATTACCTTATATAAATCCTGCATATTGTGCAAGATGTGAAGAGTGTATGGATGTATGCCCGTCAACTGCAATTAGGTATTCTTCAAGAAAAAAGGCTTACGAAAAATTCGGTAAAATCAAAACAATGGAAATAGTTTCTGAACTTCTTGAAAAAGAAACAGCTAAACTTGCAAGGGATGCAGGTAAAGTAGATACTATCTTAAATAAAATTTCAAGGGATGTCAGCTTTGAACATACTGAAGATGAATTTGAAATTGATATAACCGATAAGTTAAAGGATGAAATCAGTGCTGCTATGGATGGTGCCCTCGAAATTGAGGATATAAAGGATGTAATTGAAAGCACAGTTCCAAAAAGGAATATAGCAGTGGTTGAAGAAAGCTGTATAGGATGTGGAGCGTGTATTGGTGTCTGTCCAGTTGAAGCAATGGAGCTTGAAATGCCTTCACCGGTTCATGTTGGTGAAGAGTGTATTTACTGTGGAAAATGTGTTGAAACATGTCCATTTGGGTCTATAGTTCTTAAAGAAGAATATTTTGATGCCCATGATAATAAAATATTCTTTGTTCGAAAGAATTTAGAAGGTCCAAGAACTGGAGAGATATCTATTGATAGTGAAACATGCCAGCTGTGTGGCGTATGTGTTAATAAGTGTCCTAAAGATGCAATGAGTATCAAAGAGGGTAAAGTAGTAGTAGATACTGAAAAATGTATAGTATGTGACACATGTGAAGTGACATGTCCGGTAGGTGCTGTAAAATTAAAAGCACCTTAATTCATATTATTTAAGGTTCGGTAGTTTGCAAAATTCCATTTTGCAGGTTTATAAAGCTATATTTTGTGATATTATCACAATTTGTCAAAGTTTAAGATTTTTAACAGTAAAAAGATGGTTTTTGTAGGATTTGATTGTGATGCCCACAAAAACTTTGAAAGGTTTTTGGAGGGTTTAATTTTTTTAAGTGGAGGTTGAAAATTGGGCAGGAAAGTTTTTATTTCTGATTGTGAAGGCCCTATATCTATAAATGATAATGCATTTGAACTTGCAGGTATTTTTATCGAAGATGGGGAAAAATTTTTCACTATACTCAGTAAATATGATGATATTCTGGTTGATGAAGTTAAAAGAGAGGGGTATCATGCTGGAGGAACTTTAAAATTAATTGTTCCTTTCTTAAAAGCATATGGTGCTACCAATCGTAGTATAATAGATTTTTCCAGGGAAAATGTACTTCTCCTTCCTGGTGCAAATGATACAATGCAATTTATAGATAGTATAATGCCTTCTTTTATTGTAAGTACGAGCTATGAACAGTATATTCAAGCTCTTTGTGATGTCATTAAATTCCCTTTTGAAAATACGTATTCAACTAACCTTGATATGGATGCATATTCAATTAATGAAGAAGATAAAGAAAAACTAATGGAATTTAGAAACACTGTAATGGAAAATCCAGACTTTGAAGTAATTGATAAAATATTTTGGGATGATATTCCTGAGATGGAAATCAGTAAAATCACAGAAAAAATAAAGCCTGTTGGTGGAGAAGGTAAAAAAGAAGCTGTTATGGATATTTTAGACAGGTTTAGCTTTGAAAATTCGGATGTTATGTATGTTGGGGACAGTATAACTGATGTTGAGCCTTTAAGATTTGCAAAAGAGCATGGAGGACTTGCAATTTCATTTAATGGGAATGAATATGCTATAAAAGAAGCAGAAATTGCAATAATGGCTGACAACACTATTATAACATCAGTCATTGCTGATTTATTTAATAGATTTGGAAAAGATGAAGTTATTAATTTCATTAAGTCATATATGGATAATACTGAAGATGCCATTAATAGTTATCCTGTAAATAAAAAACTTAAAGAAGCAATAAAACAGGTAAATCTCCCCAAAATCGCGATTGTAACAAGTGAAAATTTTGAAGCACTCGTTGATGAAAGTAAGACATTTAGAAGATTGGTTAGGGGAGAATTGATAGGTGCATTAGGATAATGTATCAAATATTATTGAGTTGATAAAATGAACATGGAAAATACTTACTGTGAAGCATTTGATGGAATCTGCTGCAGGGTAATTGTAACAGCAGACAATAATGAAATCCTTCAAAGAGCAGCTTATGATGCAACAGCAACTCCTGGAACTGTTATTGGACGTGTTGAAGGAGGCATTGAAAGTTGGCTAAATGGTGATGAGACTCCTGATGGGAGAAAAGGAGCAGTGCTTCAGATATGGTACCCAAAAGAGGATATAAAGAAATTCGAAGTGGAATTATCATATAGAATAAGGCAGGATATACTTGTAAAACCTTTTACCGCACTTTTTGATGCTTCAAAGAATCCTGCTGGAAAAATGGATATGATGAGGGATGTAGGTCACTGCGGTGATGGTTATGAGTGGGAAGAAGAAAATTACGGGCGTAAAATGATAGTTGTGCCTATAGCTATCCCTGATTTCCAGATAGAACGTGATGTAGGGTACATGCGCGGAATTATGGGTGCAAATTTTTGGTATATGTGCAGTACTAAGGAAGCTGTAATGGAAGCTGGAAGGGAAGCATTGAATGCTATAGGTGAAGTTAAAGGCGCTATAACTCCTTTTGATATTTGTTCAGCGGCTTCTAAACCTGAAACAAATTATCCATGGATAGGACCAACAACAAATCATCCTTACTGCCCTTCACTTAAAAAAACTCTTGAAGAAGAATCAATGGTTCCTAATAATGTTAAATATATACCTGAAATCGTGATTAATGGTTTAAATATGGATATAACAAAGAAAGCTATGAAAGCAGGAATTGAAGCAGTAATGGATATTGATGGTGTTGTAAGTGTCTCTTCAGGAAATTATGGCGGTCAGTTAGGAGATCATAAGATATATTTAAATGAATTGTTTGAATAAATTTAAGCTAAGGAGAATTTAATGAAGAAGTTTGATGTAGTGGGATTTGGCGCATTAAATGTTGATAAACTTTATAATGTGAATAAAATAACCTGCGAAGATGAAGAATCTTATATAACTGATTTCAACAGATCATGTGGTGGATCTGCTGCAAATACAGTTATAGGACTTTCAAAATTAGGCATGAAAACGGGATTTATAGGTAAAGTTTCTAAAGATTATGATGGAAAACTTTTACTTGAAAACCTCCAAAAAGAGGGTGTAGATACTGAAGGTATTATTATTTCAGAGGGTAGAAGTGGTAATGTTCTCGGATTTGTGGATAATGAGGGGCAAAGAGCGCTGTATGTAGATCCGGGGGTCAATGATTTAATTAAGCCTGATGAAGTTAAATTAGATTATTTGGAAAATTGCAGGATATTACATCTTGCATCCTTTGTAGGTGAATCTTTTAAGGCTCAAGAAAGTATTATAAGTGAAATCTCCGAAGATATTATTGTAAGTCTAGATCCCGGAAGAATATATGCTGAAAGGGGCATTAACTATCTTAAAAATATTTTAAATAGAACAGATATTATTCTTACTAATGAAGAAGAATTAAAGTATTTAACTGGTAATAAATATAAAACATTTAAGGATGGAGCTGAAGTTTTACTGGAGTCCAGTATAAATATTGTAGTAGTTAAAAGAGGAGATAAAAGTACTTATATTACAAATGGTGATGAAAGCTATTTCATAGAGCCATTTGATGTTAAGTGTATTGATACAACAGGTGCAGGGGATGCATTTAACGCAGGATTTTTATATGGGTTTCTTAATAATAAGAACATTGAAGAATCAGGTAAATTAGGGAATTTTATTGCTTCATGTTGTATAAGGGAATCTGGGGCAATTAAAGGATTGCCAAAAATATCTGAATTGGATAAATTTGATAAAATAATTAACATATAAATTTCATCTACCTACCAAAGGTGTAATTATGGACATAACATTTAAAAAGGACAAGAATGTGCTAAAAGACGAAGTCATCCATAAGGCTATGGATCTAGAAGAAATTAAACCAGAGATTGAAAAATATAGGCTGAAGAGGAAATGTATAACTATTTCTCCAGAGTGTATAAGGTGCAACTTGTGCACTGAAGAATGCCCTGTAAGTGCTATATCTGAAGCAAAAGCAACTAAACCTGCTAAAGTACTTGATAACTGCGTAAACTGTGAAATATGCGCCCAAACTTGTCCTGTAAAGAGTATACATGTTATAGAAAGTACATCTGATGTTGAGGATGAAGAAGTAAAATACCGTCTTAAAGAATTGAAGGTACCTCATAGAACCCTTAAAATGAAAAATATTGAAGTAGCTGAAGATAAATGTATTTCCTGTGGAACTTGCGCTAAATTCTGTCCTACAGGTGCAGTAAATGCTGAAGAGGGAAAACCAACTGTAATAGATAAATCAGCATGTGTCGGGTGTGGAGCGTGTGTTAACGTATGTCCAGAAAATGCGATAAAGCTTGAAAGGGAATTAGGGCCGGTACTAAAAACAAAAGAACTCTCAATTGATAGAGAAGCGTGTGTTTCCTGTCAAGTATGTGAAGAGAATTGCCCTGTAGGTGCTATTAAACTTGAAGATGGCGAATTAGTATTTTCTGAAGATAAATGTATTTTATGTGAAGTGTGTTCTAGTAAATGTCCAGTGAGCGCATTAAAACTTGAGAGGTTGTCCAATGAAAGTTAAAGAAATTATGGATAAGGAATATATATACGTATCTCCGGATCAAGACGTAGTTGAAGTATCATTACTAATGGAAAAGACAAAGAAATTTACAACACCAGTTGTGGATAGTGAAAAGAGGTTAATTGGCTGGATAACTTCTCTTGAAATTACAAAGGGATTTAGAGAAGGTAAAAAGAAAGTGTTTGATGTCATGCGTTCTAAAGAGGAAATTGTTAATGTCCATGAGAATGATCCAGCAAGGTTAGCTGTTTTAGAAACTACAAAGCATAAAGTAATAAGTATACCAGTTTTAAATGATGATGATGTTGTAGTTGGCGTTGTAAGGACATTTGATATAGTAGAAACGCTTTCACGGCTCTATGAAATTAAAGTTTATAAAATATTTGAAGCTATGGCAGATGAACTTAAAGGAGTAAGCTGGGATGAACTCATGGAAGCATCTGCAATAGTTACCAGAAGGAGAACAGGCCAAAGAATTACACCACAAGAGTATGAGAAAAATATTAGAGATGCTACCTTTGGTGAGGCTATTTGGGCAACTGGTGGCCTTGAAAAATTCTTTGTTGGTTTAATTGCTATTGGTGAGCTTGTAATTGCAAGAAAAGTTGCAAGAGCAAGACAATAATTTTTTTATTTTTAATTTCAATATTTTCCTTTTTTAGATATATCATTTAATTAGGATTAGTGTCCACTTATTTTTTAAATTTTAATAAAAATTGAAAAAAAGAGTTTTAAATATTATTAAAAGGAGGGTTAAAAGTTCCTCCTATTGGTTTAAGAGTAAATTTACACCATTTTTGATGATTTAGTTATATTATCTGCAGCAATGATGATGGTGTTTATGATGTTTGTGCCATTTGTACCATTTATACCATTTATACCATTTATACCATTTGTACCATTTATTCCACTTGTGGAATTTATTCCATTTATTCCATTTATTCCACTTGTGGAATTTATTCCATTTATTCCATTTATATCCATATCCGTAGTTAGTTCCGATTTGTCCATGGTTTGTGTTTCCATAGTTAGTTCCGATTTGTCCATGATTTGGCCCGTTATTGTTTGGTGCGGCTGTTACTACTCCAGAAAGACCTACTGCTATCATAAGAGCAAATAGGAGTATTCCTAATTGTTTTTTCATATTTTCACCTCCACATATACATTTGTAATACAAAATTTTATATTTGTACTAAATAACTATATGGCCATTTAGTAATAAAAATGTTACTATTATTATTACTACCTATTAGTTTTACTATCAAAAAATGTAATTAAATGAAGTTGTAATGATGTATAGTTTCTCGAGAAAATTAAAAATAAATAAGAAGGGCGAAATTTGCCTGAAATCTTATTTATTATATGGCTATAATAATGAATTAATAGGACATAAAATAGTTAATATTTGAATTTAAGCATAGACTTTGTTTAAATTCTTTTTAATACACAAAAAATATATTATTTGAATTAATTTAGGTAATTGACTGTTTTTTATTATTGAATTAAAATTAAAATGAAGAGAGCAAAAAAAATATTTTATTTAACTGTTAAGTTATGCAAGATTTAAGATTTTAATTTTCCTTTCAATTAAAATAAGTTGAATATATATGGTGAATGACATGTGAAAATTCTATGAATTTTCACTGTTACGGAACTTCGTTCCGTAAACATAACTGTTTAAGCTTATAAATTTTAGAATTAAAATTTTAAATTTGGGCATGTTAACAAATTTCTTATAACAATTTAGTCAAAAATATTTGGTCATTCACTATAAATTTAGAGTTATGGGTCGAACGGAATCATTTGGCGATGAGATGTGCAATATAAGCAAATTGCCAGAAAATTCCGTTGATCTATAAATCAATTTATAATATTCCTGCGTTACTATCTAAATATTATCAAATTTAAGCTTAACTTTCTACACAATCATAAAGTTTGCTAATGTTTAAGTTGATATTTAGGGCTTAAACATGTCAAATAGTAAAAGGAGGATTTAGTCCTCCCTATTTTTTTATACTTTCACTTATAGATTTTGCAATATTATTTGTAATTTTTGATTTATCTAAAGTGAAAGACTTCAAGATGTTTATCTCCACCATCTGTGATGGTGTCTCCACCATGGTCTGTAGTGATGTCTCCACCATGGTCTGTAGTGATGTCTCCACCACCAGGATCCGTGGCCTCCTATCCATTTACCATGTCCACCTTGCCATTTTCCGTGTCCTTGCCATTGTCCTTGATCTACTGCTGCTGCGGCTCCAATGAAGCTCATAGAGACTACAAAAGCCATTATAAGAATAGCTAATTCTTTTTTCACATTTTCACCTCCATACGCATGCATTGACACAAAATTTAAATTTCGTGTCTTGGTGTGAATTATGTTTTTTCAGTAATAAAAATATTGTTAAACTTCCTACTAGTTAAAATTGGACAGTAGATTATCACTTTATTATTGTGGAGAACAAAAATTATAGAAAAAGCGTAAATAATCTTTCAGCATCACCTATTTTAAATCAATATGGGCTTAAAAAACGATTTGAATTACTTGGTTATTACTTATAATATTAAATGGATAACTCATTTCTAACTGAATTTGGCAGTTGATAAAAATTAAGAATTCTTTAACAGTTTAATTATTTTAAAAACTTTTAATCTTAAGAAAAACTGAAAATGGAAAATATTTAAAATTTAATGGGCCAAACGGGATCAGTGGGTAGTTAATAAAGTTGTAATACAAGCTGATTGCACTGAAAAGTCCCGTTTGGTCAATATGTAAATAGTTTAGTCCATATTATGTGTTAATATTCAAAATATTACTAAATTTGGACCGTACATCTATATTACAATATTTATTATGTAATTAATATGATAAAAAATTTATTATTAGCATATGATCTAAAATCACGGAAATAAAATACATGATTTGAAGTTAAATTTTGATATTATTTGAGAGAACAATAAAATTTGAGTTGAATAAGATCAGCTTTAATTTAAAAAATAGTTTTAACTGTTCATTAAACAAAAATTTAAAATGAAATATTTCTATTTTAGAAAAATATTGATTTAAATATCAATTGAAAGTTTAAAACCTGTAGAATCGCCAGTGTAATCAGCTTGTATTATATAATAACCATAATTATAGTACCGCACTGACGATTCATTTTTTAACAGATTTTAACCTTGTCGAAGTTAATTAGCAGTTTTTAGTAGTTTAAGTTTAATGAACGAATAGTTATTGCTCCCACACTGTTTGAATTACTGTTAACTATAACTGGATTAAATGTATTGGTGTTTGATATATTGTAAGTGTTAGTAGATGAGGAACTACTGGTTGCTACGTTGGTGTTGGCGTTTGTTAAATTGTTTGTGTTAGTGATGGTCGAAACTTGTGTTTGTGCTTGTGCCTGGTCCTGAGTTTGGTTTTGAACTGGACTTAATAATGATGCGTTAGGATCTAGTGTTAGGTTTATGTCTATTAGTTGTGCTGATGCTGCTCCAGTCATTCCTACTGCTGCGATGAACGTTAGTAATAAAATTAGCATTGGTCGTTTCAATTTTTCACCTCCTTCTTAGATAATTCATGCATTTTGATTAATGCAAGCCAATTAAATTAGTACAAATTATTGACTTAATATAATCGACTTGATTAATACTATCAACACTATTAGTATGTACTTACAATAATAAAAACTTTACTATTGATAATACATGTATTGATAATTTATCTAAAAAATAATAATTCAAAATAATCCTATTAGGGTTTAAATATAAATTTATTGAACAAAAATAAAAAAAATGTAATTAAATTAATTGATAGATGGGAATCATCAGTTCAATCAGCTTGTACTATATAACAACTATAATTAGTTACCCCTACTGATGATTCTATTCTATCAACTGGTTACTTGTCAAAATTTTAGAAGTTGAGATTATATGAACTGAGATTTATAGTGCCTACACTGTTTGAGTTACTGAAAATCATAACTGGATTAAATGTGTTGTTGTTTGATATAATATTAGTATTGGTAGATGAAGAAGTACTGGTTGCTACGTTGGTGTTGGCGTTTGTTAAATTGTTTGTGTTAGTGATGGTCGAAACTTGTGTTTGTGCTTGTGCCTGGTCCTGAGTTTGGTTTTGGGTTGGATCTAATAAAGAGGCATTAGGACCTAGTGTTAGGTTTATGTCTATTAGTTGTGCTGATGCTGCTCCAGTCATTCCTACTGCTGCGATGAACGTTAGTAATAAAATTAGCATTGGTCGTTTCAATTTTTCACCTCCTTCTTAAATTATTCGTGCATTTTGATTAATGCAAGCCAATTAAATTAGTACAAATTATTGACTTAATTTAACTGACCTGATTAATACAATCAGCATTATTAGTATGTTAAAATAGTAATAAAAACTTTTCTATAAGTCATACTAATATTACATAATTCATATTAAAACAGATTTTAAAAATAATCTTATTCGATTTGACTAGAAATTTAAAATCTATTTAAAAATTAAATCTTGAAAATAAGGTTCTAAAATCTTATTGGAAGTTATTTCATAAAAAGTAAATAATTCATAATCGGGAAGTCCCGATTATGAACTATATCTGCTTGCGAGTAATCCACCAAGTACCCCAACTATTCCCATTAATAGGGAAGTGACATTAAGTCCTGATTCTTGCATGCCAACGCCACTTGGATTTGTGCTACTACTTTTATTTGGTGTTGAAGCCATGAGTTCAGGTACATTACCTGTTCCATAGGCACCGTCAAATGGCACGTATCTTAGTCCTTCTGCTTTTAGTTGTGCGTTTATGTTAGATGAACAGACGCTTATATCACCTATCCTATTTTCAGAAGTCAGGTATATAAATGGATTGAAAGTATTTGTGTTTATAATGCTTATGTTATTTATTGCATTAGCAGTGCTGGTAGCTGTATTATTGTTAGAATTGTTCAGGGTATTGTTATTGGCTGAACTTTGAGTTTGGGTTTCCGCTTGTGCTTGGTCTTGAGTTTGGTTTTGAGAAGGATCCAGTACTGATGCGCCGCTACCTACTGTTATGTTTTGAGCAGCAGTACTTCCTATCCCAACACCTGCAATCACAACAAGTGACAAGAATATTATCAATATCAAACTCAAAAACGAACAGGATATATATAATAAAAGTTAATAGAAATATATGCAAAGAGCGGATTTAAAAAACACAATAGATCAGATCAAAAGAGAAGAAGTAGTGCAAAAATGGTTAAAGGGACTAAAAGAAAGCACTAAAAAACCTTATTTAACTGCCCTAGCTGACTTTTGTGTTGTAACAAATAAAAATCCAACAACACTGCTAAATATCACCTATCAAGAACAGGAAAACCGTATCCCTCCTTGGGAATTACAAATAGACCAATGGTTTATAGCATATAAGGACTACTGTTATGAAAGGAATTATTCAAAACAAACCTGTCAGGGGCGTAGAGCGATAGTAAGCAGCTTTTTTCACATGTTTAAAATAAATACTCCAACTAACTTAGTCAGACGAGAAAAAGACAAATTAATTGTTAAAAATGAACGTAAAGGTTTAACTAAACAAAACATAATTGATGCTATAAATGCTGCGAAATCATTCAAATTAAAGGCACTTGTTTTAACACAAGCTACTTCTGGTATGGCTCAAATTGATGTACTTAAATTAACCATAAAACAGTTTGAAAATGGATTGATTGATATAGGGAATGGCTGTAAAATTTGTAAAATCAGCATGAGAAGAACAAAAACTAATCAGGAACATATCACTTTTATAGGATTTGAAGCTGTTGAGTTAATACAGAAATATCTTCAACATGAAAGAGGAGAATATGATCCAGAATGGGCTTTATTTTCAGCTAAAAAAGGGATAAAAAAAGCTTTTACAGCAAATGGATATAATTCCGCTATTAAACGTTTAAATAAGCGTTTGGGATGGGAAAATAAAAAATGGTTGTTTGGTAAATTAACTACTCATATGTTCCGTAAGTTCTTTGAAACTCAACTAACTGATTCCGGCATGGTTGATGAGCATTTACGTCATTTTATGGGCTGGAAACCTAAGGATCCTTTAAAACAAAAATATTATCTTGCTAACTCGGAGGAGCTTCAAAAAAGTTATATCCAGCATTTAGGTTATTTATGCTTAAATGATGTTGAGACATTGACTATTGAAAGCAAGGAATACAAAGAATTAAAAGAAAAGTATGAAAAAGATGCTAAAGCAAGAGATGAAGAACTTGAAGAGTTAAAAGAGCAAAATGAACTGACAAGAAAATTAGTTGAAGATTTGATTAGAGAAATGAAAAGTAATGAATAATTTATGGGCCCATAAGTATGACCCTTTTGTGTAGCCTAATGTTAAACAAAGAATATAACAGGAGGTGAACAAGATAGTGAAATCAAAGGTCAAAAAACAGCCCATGTTTGCAGTGAGAATCAAGACAGATAAACCAAAGACAGACTGGAGCAAATTTGTTAAAGCAAAAAAGAAAGATGAATATGTTACATCTGGATCTTTACTTGAACGGGCAGTATATGAATTTATGGAACGTGAAGGATGGGATATTGAAACTCAACAATTCATAGATTTTAATGATGATGACATAGACGAATTGAATCTAAAACACATGCACACACACATCGATCCAACATCAATTGAGGAAACTGTTGATCTTGCAGAAAAAATAATTCCTGAGATCCAAGAAAGTAAACAGGAACAGTCTAATAAAGACAATGAAACTAAAATTAATGCAGCAAATGAAAATACTGAACAAACAAAGTTTATAAAAGTTAAATCTTCATTAACTGAAGATTTATTTACTTATGCTTTTTGTAAACTTTGTGGGGAATTAACTGAAGTACATTACGATCATATAGAGCAATTATCATTACCTTTTTTCAAAACTAAAGATAATAGGGCAGTTATAAATAAATCGAATATACTTATTGGAAATCAGTGTGTGGTCAGAAAATTTAATGATAAGAAATGGTATAAAGTCTTGCCAGGTGGAATACAAAGATTTACAACGAAAAATATTTATTTAGATGAAATTTTAGAAAAAGAAATTGAATCGGATTTTCTGGAAGCGCTAAGACCATAAAAATCCAGTTAATATTTTCTTTTTTCAAATATTTAAATTTAATCAATAACATCTATGAACTTAATCTGTTTTTATGATAATGCATTTAAGAATATTTAGAATTAAAGGTTTATACTATTAATTAAAGATAAAGATTTATGAGTAAAAAAATGGAAAATGAAGACGTACTAAATTACGTCATAGTTCAATGGGAAGGTAAAAATCCGCCACGAGTAAATGTACCTTCAAGATGGCTTAAAAAGATAAAAGCTAAACGACATGACACGTTTAAAATCAGTTTTGAGCTAATACACAGGCATGAAAGTGAAGAATGATTAAGTAACTTTTAATTAACTTATTTTAGAATATGGCTGATTTTAATTCTTTTTTAGTCCCATAGCTATTATTAAAATAAAATTTAAATATAATGGTGAAGGGTAAAATCAATAAGTTTATTCATCTCCTTTTCATTATCAGTCCCTTTTTACCCTTCATTGTGGTGAAATCACTGTAAAAAAGGCCAAATAGACATCATAATTTAATTTTAGGAATTTTATAAACAAATCAAATTTAATACTTTTCAAGTGTTATAACTTCAACTGAAAATCATTATACTAAGAAAAATGGTAAATCGAAATATATTTGATAAAAATAGTTTTAAATAGGGCTGCATAGTTTTAAGAAGATATGAATGCATGGAATAAAATGATTAGCCGTAATTTCAAAAAAAATAAGTTAGGCGGAGGTTTTTTCTATTTCATTAAAGAAATATATTTCTTCTTCTATAACTCCTCCTTTTTGTGGTATTTTTTTACTTATTCGAGGTTCATAAAACTTTCGGGCACTGTTTAATTCATCCCATTTTAGTAAAATTATAACTAAATTAGGGTCTTCTGTATCACGAAAGATAGTAACACCTTTAGATCCTTTAGATTTTCGATCATCAACGAATTTATCAAACATCGATTTCCATTTGTCATAATTTTCAACTCTAATTTTAACAAGTACATTTGCCATATTTCATCACCTCAAAAAACAAAGTTTTTTGTGATTCAGGAAAATCAGAGATTTTCCTTCAACCTTATATTATAATATGGTACTATTTGGTTAATATAAAGAATTTAATTTAATAGATATTTAAAACTGTTCTACTTCTAACGAATAAATATAAAAAGATGATAATACTAAGATTAAAATAAATTTGGTGGAGAATGATACTAAATGTTAGAAAATATTCTAGAAAAAGGAGCAGTAATTCAAAAAGATATGGAAACATATGCAATAATTCCATATATTCCAGGAGGCCTTGTTGACCCTGCCACATTAATAAAAATAGCAAATATTGCTGAAAAATACAATGCTAAAACACTAAAAGTGACTTCTAATCAGCATATTGCAATTATTGGGATTAAATATGGGGATATAAATAAAATTTGGGAAGATCTTGACATGAAACCTGGAGGATTCATAGGTAAAAAAGTTAGATCTGCCAAATTCTGTCCTGGAACTACCTACTGTAAAAAAGGTGAACAAGATGCTGTAAAAATGGGAATGGAAATTGATGAAAATTTTCAGGGAATGGAATTACCTAACAAAATAAAGATAGGTGTCTCAGGTTGTAAAAATTCATGTGCAGAATCTGCAGTTAAAGATATTGGCCTTATCGGAACTAAAAGAGGATGGAAACTACTTGTTGGTGGAACTTGTGGAATAAAACCAATGATAGGGCAAACATTTGCCACAAATTTATCAGATGGGGAGGTTTTAGGTATTATATCAAAAATATAGAACATTATAAGGAAAATGAAGAAAATAAACGTTTAGGTAGATTTATAAACAAAATAGGCTTTAAAAAATTTAAAAATGAAATTATCTAATCGTCATTCAAATTTTAAATTTAAAATATTGATAATTTTACAACAAAAAATGTTTATAATTGTTTTATACATAACGAATAAATACAGAAAAAAAGGTGGTATATAAAAATGAATAATGAAGCATTAGACATGTTCTGTTACCAGTGTTCCCAAACCGCAAGGGGAACTGGATGTACTGTAAGAGGAGTATGTGGAAAACAACCAACGGTTGCCAGACTTCAAGACAACTTGCTATTTGCAATTAAAGGTATATCTGCTTACCTTTACCATGCAAGAGAATTAGGATATACCGACCCTGAAGTAGACGGATTTTTAGAAAGAGGGTTCTATTCAACACTGACAAATGTAAATCAAGATGCAAATGAATTTGTAAAAATGGCAGTCGAAGCCGGGAACATGAATATAAAAACAATGCAGCTTCTAAAGAAAGCACATATTGAAACATATGGCGAACCTGAACCAACAGAAGTAAGTACTGGAACTAAAAAAGGTCATGCAATAGTAGCAACCGGACACAGCTTAAAAGCATTATATGAACTGCTTAAACAAACAGAAGGAACAGGAATAAACGTTTACACTCATTCAGAGCTTCTTCCTGCGCATGGATACCCTGAATTTAAAAAATTCGATCATTTAGTTGGTCAATTAGGAGGACCTTGGTTTGACCAAAGGACAACATTTACAAAGTACCCTGTCGCAGCCCTTGCCACATCAAATTGTGCTTTAATACCAACAGATGCTTACAAGGAAAGAATGTTCACATCAGGAGTTGCACAGTTACCTGGAGTTCAACATATAGAAGGTTACGATTTTACACCATTAATTGAAAAAGCAAAATCATTACCTGAACTTGAAGAGGAACCTGGAGAAAAAGTATTCACAACTGGATTCGGTGCTTCCACAGTTCTTGCACTAGCACCAAAAATTAAAGAACTCGTAGAAGCAGGAAAAATAAGAAGATTCTTTGTTGTAGGTGGATGCGATTCACCATTACAAAAAGCCACTTATTACAGAGAATTTGTAAAAAATTTACCAGAAGACACAGTTGTACTAACATTAGCCTGTGGCAAATATAGATTCAACGACCTTGTACTTGGAGACATTGAAGGAATACCTAGATTAATAGACTTAGGTCAATGTAATGATGCAATAGTTGGAATTGACATTGTAGCAGCTTTATCTGAACTATTTGGACTTGAAATAAATGAACTTCCTCTGACTTTTGTTTTAAGCTGGATGGAACAAAAAGCAGTAGCTATACTGTGGAGTCTACTTGCACTCGGAATTAAAGGAATCTATCTCGGCCCAATTGTACCTGCATGGGTAAACGAAGACATTTTAAATGTTCTAGTTGAGAACTATGATATAAAGACATTGGGAGATCCAGTAGAAGATATAAAAACAATCATGGGATAATATCCCTATTTTATTTATTTTTAGGAGGTTCTGAGTTATGAACGAACTTATTTCAAAAGTTTTAAAAATAGAGGATTTAATTGACTATCAAGAAAAATCTGTAGTCAGCAGGGAAATCATAAAAAAGATACAGGAACTGTGACAATATTTGCTTTTGATAAAGGCGAAGGTTTAAGCGAACACGCTGCTCCATTTGATGCATGGTTCAAATTATTGATGGTGAAGCTGAAATCACTATTTCAGGTAAGAAAAATCTTTTAAGTAAAGGAGATATGGTTATAATGCCTTCAAATGAGCCACATGCACTTAAAGCCATCGAAAAATACAAAATGATACTTACAATGATACGATCTTAAAAGTTAACCATTTTTATTAGAGCATTCTGGAGCTAGTCATTTATTGGAGATGGAGTATAATGATATTATAATGTTTTTAAACTTATTTTTTTAAGATTAGATTATTTTAAATATTTACCAGATAATTAGTGATGTTAAAGTTGCTAGTAATTCAAAATAAGACATTAGTACCGTTCTTCAAGTTAATTGAATGTGATTAATTATTCAGATAATCCAAAAAATGTATAAATTATTATATACTTATCCTTAATTAATTTAAAAATACTACCTCCAGTACTAAAAAATTCCAAATCTGCCTCCTGGACACTTAAGATAAGAATAAAGTGTCCAGGTACACCTTGAGGTTTGCTTTCAAAACTAGTAAAATTAATAAGTTTAACTAAAATATAGTTTATTTTACAATACTCTTAAGCAATTAATTAGCTTCAAAAAGAGATGCATATTTAAACACTGAATAAAATACCCTATGTCCAGAGAAAATGTTAATGACTCATTAATAATAATTTGATTTATACTTTCATTTTTATGAATATGTGCAAAAGCATACATGTTACATCATTCTTCCTTTATTTTTCCAATAATAACGTACTAAATAAATAATTTAATTAGTAATTCAAGGTTTAATGGATTATAGAAATTATGTTTATTTACAATGACTTATCAAAATTTCTTCTGTTTTGTTGCAACATATAAGTTAACATAATTAATTTAATTCTCAAATTCTCTTATCCTCATTAAAAATATTTATTCTATTCAATAGAATCAAAAAATTATTATTAATAAAAAATAATAATTAATAATAAGTGATAATGATCTAAAAATAGTATTTAAAACGAATTTTTCTAAAAATAAGACAAAAAAGTACTTTTGGAGCGTAAAAATAGTTAAAAAGGTATGGATAAAGAAAAATTAAGTTGATTAACACTTATTCGAAGTTAGAGTCGTTCAAAATGAAGGGTGAAAATAAGATTGAAGAACAGCTTATTGATGAATTAGAAAGTTTGCGTCGAAGGATTGCTGAACTTGAAAAATCAGAAGCTGATCTTAAACAGGTAGAAGAGGCGCTGAGGGAAAGTGAAGAGCGGTATCGAGTATTATATGATGATAATCCTTCCATGTATTTTACTGTGGATATGAAAGGTATAATAGCATCTGTTAATCGTTTTGGGGCTGAAAGACTTGGCTATATGCCCCATGAGTTGATTGGCCAATCAATGATATTAAAAGTGTTTTACGAAAAAGACAGAGAATTCGCGGCACAAAACTTAAGATATTCCTTGGAAAATTATGGGCAAGTGTTTCAGTGGGAACAACGCAAAATGCGCAAGGACGGCAGCATAATATGGGTAGAAGAAACAGCCCGTGCCATGAAAGGATTAAATGGGAAAATTGTTGTTTTTATTGTATGTGCAGACATTACAGAACGTAAAAAGGCAGGAAAAGAGCTATTGGAAAGTGAGGAGAAATTCCGTAAACTTTTCAATAAAGCAGACGATATCATTACATTATCCATGTTACAGGAAAATATGATGCCTGGACGATTTATTGAAGTAAATAAGGCTGCAATTCAAAAATTAGGCTATAGTACTGATGAATTTTTAAATATGACTCCTAATGATATAGTCCATCCAGATGTACCAGTTTCTGTATCAGAAGTAGCATCAGAAATGCTAAAAAATGGACATTCAAGGCATGAAAGTATCTTGGTAACTAAGGATGGCTCTAAAATACCTGTTGAAGTTCTCACGCATTTTTTCAAGCTCAGAGGGAAAGATGTAATCCTTGCAATTTCCCGTGATATTGCGGAACGTAAAAAAGCTGAAGAGAAAATCAGCAGATTAGCAGACATTGTAGAGTCATCAGATGATGCAATAATCAGCCAAACATTTGATGGAATTATAACAACTTGGAATAAAGGCGCGGAAAAAATATATGGTTATTCAGCTCATGAAATGATTGGAAAATATGTATACATTTTATTTGATCCCTCCCAGTACGAAAAAGTAGAAAGAAGCATGAATAAAATTAAAAGAGGGGAGAAGATAGCTCATTATGAAGCCAAGAGAACGAGAAACGATGGTAAAGAAATATATGTATCAGCAAATCTGTCTCCTATCAAAAACCCTGAAGGACAAATTACTGGAATATCAGTAATTGCAAGAGATATTACTGAGCATAAAAAAATGGAAGAAACTTTAAAAGAAAGTGAGGAAAAATTCCGCGAAATATTCAATAGTGTAAATGATGTTATGGTCTTATCTGAAGTTAAAGAAAATGGAATGCCTGGACAGTTTATTGAGGTAAATAATGCTACAATTAAAAAATTGGGTTATAATAGGGACAAATTACTTAATATGGCGCCTACAGATTTATTCACGCCAGATAGTCAGGCTAAAATACCTCAAATTGCGATAGAACTTCAGAAAAAAGGATATGTTACATTTGAATCAGTCAGTATAACTAAAGATAGAAGAGAAATACCTGTTGATGTTAGTGTGCATTTTTTCAAGCTTAGAGGAGAAGATGTTGCCATTGCAATTGCTCATGATATTACAGAACGTAAAGAAGCAGAAAAAGAATTATTTGAAAGTGAACAAAAGTATAAGACTCTTTTTAATTCAACACCAGATTATACGATACTTGTGGGAGTAGATGGTAATTTAATGGATGTAAATGGGGCGGCACAAGAAGTCACTGGATTATCAGAGGAAAATTTAGTTGGCAAGAATTTTACAGAGCTTGAAATATTGCTTGGTGAAGAAATGCATTTACATATAGAAAAAGTTTCTCAGATTTTGAAAGGAAGAACCGTTAAACCATATGAATCAAAATTTATCGATAAAAATGGCGAAACACATTATGTTGAAACCTATTTAAAACCATTGAAAAAAAATGGTAAATTATTTGCTTTTGATGTGATAGCTCATGATATTACAAAACGCAAAAAAGCAGAAGACGCATTAAAGGAAAGTGAGGCAAAATTCCGTGGGATTTTTAATCAGGCGGATGATATGATTAGTTTAATGAATATTGGTGAGGATTGCAAGTCTGCACGGTATATTGAGGTAAATGAAGTAGGAATTAAAAGATTGGGTTATAGTAGGGAAGAATTACTTAATATGGGTCCTTGTAAGATAGATGAGGGGTCTAAAACATCAAATCGTATAGAAAAACTCATGAGAGATGGGCGTGCTCGATTTGAGACAGTTCATGTTTCTAAAGATGGAAATAGGATACCTGTAGATGTTAATATTCAATTTATAGATTATGATGGAAAGAGAGCCGCTCTTGAAATTGTTCGTGATATTACCGAAAGTAAAAAGGCAGAAAAAGAAATCAAACGAAGTAACCGGATATTAAATGGAATCACCCAAATATTCAGGGAAGCTTTAACTGCTGAAACCGAGGAAAAGCTTGGTAAAACCTGCCTTAATGTCTGTGAAGAAGTTACTGGCAGTAAATTTGGTTTTATTTGTGAAGTGAATGAAGAAGGAACCCTGGATACAACTGCAATTAGTGATCCTGGCTGGAGTGAATGTAAAATGCCTCAATCCGATGCAGTTAAATTTATTAAGGGCATGAAGATACATGGACTTTATGGAGGGGCAGTAAAGCTTGAAAAACCAGTTTTAACCAATGATCCTGCATCATATCCCGATAGCATTGGAACTCCTGAAGGTCATCCCCTTATAACAGCTTATCTTGGATTTCCACTGAAATATGGTGATAAAGTTATAGGAGTTATTGGCTTAGCAAATAAAAAGGGAGGATACACTCTTGAAGATCAGGAATCAGTAGAGATATTGTCTGTGGCAATTGTAGAGGCACTTATGAGTTTCAGATCAAGGAATGCAGTAATAGAATACAGAGATCAGCTTGAAGAAACAGTAAAAGAATTAGAACGTTCAAATTATGAATTGCAAAGCTTTGCTTATATTACAAGTCATGATTTGCAAGAACCATTGCGTACTATTGCCAGTTTTGCTCAGCTTATTGAAAGGCGTTATAAAGGTAAATTAGACCCTGATGCTGATGAATTCATAGACTTCATGGTTGATGGAGCATCCAGAATGAAAAAGATGATTCAGGGTTTGCTTGATTATTCTCGTGTTGGCACTCGTGGCCATGAATTTAGGGAATTTAAGGCTGAAACTGCTTTAAGTTATGCTTTAAATAATTTAGGAACTGCAATTAGTGAAGTTAATGCTGAAATAACGAGTGATCCACTTCCAGTAGTTTTAGCAGATGAAGATCAAATTATACGTGTATTTCAGAATTTAATAGGAAATGCAATAAAATTCCGCAGGGAAGGAGTAACACCTAAAATCCATGTGTCAGTTAAGAGAAAACATAATGAGTATGTTTTTTCAGTTAGTGATAATGGAATTGGGTTAGAAGAGCAATACAGTGATAAAATTTTTGAAGTATTCAAGCGATTACATGCTATTGGGGAGTATCAAGGTGCAGGAATTGGATTGGCAATTGTTAAAAGAATTATTGATCGTCATGGCGGACGTATTTGGGTTAAATCTGAACTGGGCAAGGGTTCGACTTTTTATTTTACAATATCTATTTCTGAATAATAATTTTAGAAAGCCGGTATAATTTTTACATTCCATTTATAAGTGAATATCATCATATTAAACTGGTATTATGCATTATTAATGAATAATAAAGTATTATAATCAAATAAGCTTAAAACAAAATATGTATATAACTTTAAAAATTTATAGCAATAGTTATAAGAAATTATGGGTGAAAAATTGGCAAAGGTACTAATTAAAAGACGAATCCATGATTATGATAAATGGAAGTCAGCATTTGACGGATTCTCCGCTGATAGAAAAGCTAATGGATCAAAAGGAGGTTTAATACTTCATGACTCAGACGATCCTAGGCTAATCTATATTTTATGAGAATGGGATGATTTGGATAAGGCTCGGAAGTTTTATGAACCGCAAAGTCATAAAAAGAGATTCGAAAAAGGTGGAGCTGCAATAGAGCCAGAAATTTATTTTATCGAGGAAGTAGAGGAAACTTCTTACTAGAAAATAGGCAAAAAATACAATATAATGGAAATATATGAGAAAAACTAGTGCTTTCCGATGTTCTGTAAAATTTACATATAAAATGCCATAGGAGATAATATTATGAAAAAATACCGATGTATAGTGTGCTACTATGTATATGACCCCCCAAAAAGGAGACCCTGATAACGAAATAAACCCAGGAACTGCTTTTGAAGACCTACCAGATGAGTGGATTTGTCCATTATGTGGAGTAGGTAAAGATCAGTTTGAACCAATAGAATAAGATCTTAAAACTTTGTAAATTAAGTGATTTTAATGAATAATAGCTGTAAACCGGATAAATTAAAAGGTAGGGGTTGTGGATGTTCAAGTTCATTAAATATTGGAAAAGCTTCATCAGTTAATACAGCGACTTGTAAAAAATGTGGTAGGACATTCAGGACTAACAGAAAAATTGATATTTGTTTTGAGTGTGAATTTAAAAATTAATGAAACTAATAAAAGGAGTAATGAATATTTTTGGTGGATAATAGTCATGAAAAGAGATGTTATCAAAATCAATGAAGAAAAATGTACTGGCTGTGGTGAATGTATTCCCGGATGCCTGAAGGGGCATTGCAAGCAATTGATGGAAAAGCAAGACTTATAAGTGATTTATTTTGTGATGGTTTAGGCGCTTGCATTGGAAATTGTCCGCAGGGCGCTATTGAAGTTGAGCAAAGAGAAGCTGAACCTTATGATGAATATAAAGTCATGGAAAATGTTATAAAAGCGGGTCCAAATGTAATTAAGGCCCATTTAAAACACTTAAATGATCATAACCAAAATGAGTATTTAAATCAGGCTATTGACTTTTTAAATAGAAATAGTTTGGAAGTTCCTGATTATGAAGGAGAAAATGAATCTCAATGTGGTTGTCCGGGCTCAATGATGAGAGATCTAAGTGGAAGGAGATCTAAAAGTGGTAATGAACCACAGGTTTTAAGTGCCGAGCTTAGAAACTGGCCAGTACAATTACAGCTTTTAAACCCAAATGTGCCTTATTTAAGAAATGCAGATTTAGTGATTGCAGCTGATTGTGCACCTTTTGCTTATCCTAATTTCCATCAAAGGTTTTTAAAAGATAAAGTTTTAATTATTTTCTGCCCTAAGCTTGATAAAACTATAGAACAGTATGTAGATAAATTAGCTGAAATTTTTAAAAAACAAGATATAAAATCAATCACTATTGTACATATGGAGGTTCCATGCTGTTCAGGTATTGAAGTTATAGTAAAAAGAGCATTAGAAAAGGCTCAAAAGAACATAATAATTAAAGATTATACTATTTCAATAGCAGGTGAAATAATATAATAAATTACTTTTTTCTTTTAAATTTTAATAGTAATGTTTGAAGAGATTCATTGTCCAAACTAAATTATATAGGTCTGCTATTGTTTCTACAAATTCTGAGTACTGGTTCCATACGCCAATTGCTGTTTGTGATATTACAACTCCATCATTAAATTTAGAAAATATTAGCATCATTTCTTTTTTATCACGTATTATTGCTTTTATAAATGGTATTTGAAAAGTTTTGATTTCACAATCTAATCCATTTAAACCTTTAGATATGTCTATTTTTTCTCCATCAGTGATATTATAGGGTGCCGCTATTATTCTGGCTTGAATTCCTTTTCTTAAAGATTTATTTAAAGCGTTATTTAACTGTTCAATTTCATTTTGGAACATAAATCCTGATGCAATGTGCAATGAATTTTTAGCACGTCCAATGATTTCAATTTCTTTTTTTACAATTTTATCTGCTCCATAAATTAACCAAATAGGAGCCTGTGATTTGGGTATCTGGTTTTCATAAATGGTTTTAACCTCTGATTCAGCTTCATCAAGTTCTTCCTTAATCTTAATTCTGGATTTTTCAAAAATATCCTGAGGAGGTACTACACTATATTTTAATGGTTTTCCCCTTGTAATTTCAATAAATCCTTTTTTTGCAAGGCTTCTAAGAACCTCATATATTTTAGATTGAGGCACACCTGAAGTTTCACTGATCTCTAAAGCAGTAGCCGAAATAAAAGAGGCTAAGGACAAATAAGCTTTAGATTCATATTCTGTAAGTCCCATTGTTTTAAGGGCATTTATTGTGGCTTGTTTTATTGGAATAAAAAATCCTCCCTTATTTTTTCATTTTATACTTATTTAGTGAAAAAATATTTAAATATTACGAATGTTTGACTATATTACAAGAAAAAAATTCAATGGAACAAGTCTAATACAATTATTTTTGGAATTTAGAGTCATTTCAGGATTAGTTTAGCGAATGCTCTCAAACACGAAGCCCTCAAAATCTTCGATTTTTGGGCGTCAAAATTATAAATTTTGACAGTGTTTGGAGCGCAAATCAAAGATTTGCAAGCTCTAAAAAGGAGGTAATTAAATGAAAAATCATAAAATAAGGATAAGAACCTACATTTTAATAGCATTAGTGATAATGTTGCCTGTATTATTTAATCTCTATTCTCCTGTTCTATTGTCATTGGGAATTCGTAATGGAATAATTACAGCAAGCTTTATTGTTTTTGCAGTGTGGTTCATTATATCATTATTTATGGGTAGATCAGCATCATGTGGTTATACATGTCCCTATGGGGCATTACAAGAATTAGTAGGTAAATATGTTCTAAATAAGAAACCAAAACATGTAAAAGCAGATAAAATAAGGTATATTGTTTTTGTGTTTTTCTTTTTAATGGTTTCCTATTTTGTTTTAAAGATTGGAGGTTTGAAAGGGGTGGATCTATTTGCTCCAAATGGCAATCCACAACTAGTTATTTTAATACCTGCTTTCATTATAACAATTGGTCTTTTATCTGTACTTTTTGGAAGTAGAGCATTCTGCAGATATCTATGTCCACAAGGAGTTTTTTTAACAATAGGGGCAACATTAGGTAGAAAAATTAAAATGCCATCTCTACATTTAATATCAAACCATAAAGACTGTTCAGATTGTAAATTATGTGATAAATCATGCCCTATGGGTTTAAATGTCAGCCACATGGTTAAAAACAACGATATGGAAAATCCAAATTGCATATTATGTGGTGAATGTATAGAAAAATGCCCTAAGGAAACTATTAATTACTCATTTAGCATTAAAGATTAATAGGTGATAAAAAATGAAGATAGTAGAAGTTGCAAATGTTGAATCCTCTCCAAATCCACATGGAGTGGACGCACGTAAGATATATGATACTGAAAATGCAGTAGCAGTTCATATGACATTAAAGCCTGGAGAGTCATTGAAAAAACATATTACACCTGTTGATGTATTTTTCTATGTTCTCGAAGGTAATGGTATTGTAGAAATAGGTGATGAAAAAAAGAATGTTGTAAAAAACACACTGATAGAAAGTCCAGCGAAAATACCACACTGTTGGTATAATGAGGACAAAAAAGATCTTCGTATTCTTATTGTTAAAGTTCCAAGACCAATGAAATCTACAAAAGTAATTTAGTTAGGAGTTTAATAATGACTAAAGAAAATGATATTGATAAAGAGTTTGAAGCTCAATTAAAAGGTAAGATGGGCTGGAAATGTTCATGTTCGTTAGATATCGTAGATAAAAACTCATCTCTTAGATCAGTAACATGTAAAAAATGTGGAAAAACATTCAAAACAAACAGAAAAACCGATTACTGCTTTGAATGTGAAAAGACCATTTAAAACTAAAAATTTAAGAAGAATATGCAGATTCGTCTAGGTGAAAGAAAATTTGTTATAACTAGAAAAGAAGTTTTAATTGAAAGCAAAGATAAAACGATGAAATTAAAGGATTTATTCTTTTTATTTTCTATCATTACAATTATCTTATATACATTTTAATCCTGTAAAGATGGGTTTGTAATTGCAGGGTCTAAAAATCGTTGTAAATCTTTCCAGAATTTGTCGGGATGTATTCCTCTACCTTCCAATATAAGTTTAAAACCTATATCGATATTTAAAGCACTCATACTCATAACATTAATATAAATAGACATTTCTACAGGATCTACGTCTTTTCGAATGGTTCCATCCTTCATTCCTTGAAGTATCGCTTCAACCATGATTCTCCATATTCCAGTTGTCAGATCTACAAGTTCTTTTGCATCTTTATTATCACTCATCTGGAACCTTTCTGTCCTCGCATAACGATAAATACGGAAATAATCTGGATAATCTTTAGAAAATTCAAAAAGGCTTTGAATCATTGATTTTATTTTAGTATAGCCATCAACATCAAGATTAGAACATTTTACATACAGTTCATGCAATATTCTAACTCCACGAAGATCAACAGCAAAAAACAGCGCTTCCTTATTCTTGAAGTAGTAGTAAAGCAGTGCTTTATTAACCTCAGCCTCATCTGCTATTTCGTCCATTGTAACATTATCGTAACCCCTCTCAAAGAAAAGCTTTTTTGCAGCATCTATGAGTCCATTGCGTCTTTGTTCTCTTTCTCGTTGTTTTCTGGAAATAGTCATTATCATTCACCATACAAACGTATATCTGTAATTGCAAGTTCTTTATCTTTACTTTAAAATTAGTTTAAGAATATAATAAAGGTTCTTTCTTTAAAATTTAAGCGTACTTTAAATAACTCCCTAAATAGTTTCCCAGCAGTCTCAATTAATGTATCAACTTTTAGAGTTTATAATAGTGACTACTGAATTAGAAATGTTAAGTAGCTTAATTTTTCTTTATTTGATTTATATAATTCTTGAGATTACAAGATCAAATTAGGTCAATAAAAAATTTTAAATAATATTAACTACAAGTTAAAATTTAACTGATAGTTAAAATTTAACTACCAGTTAAAAGAATGAAACGGAGATGAAGAAGTATGGTAGACAAAAAACAAGCTGCTGAAGGATGGCCTCAAATAGTTGGCGATTATAAAGTTGGAGACGAAGAAAGTGCAGTAGCAGTAGTCACCCTTGGGTCTCATATGGAAGACATGCCTGTTAAAGCAGGAGCAAGCATATCAGGTTCTCTCCACACTGAAAATCTTGGCATTGAAAAGGTCATTGGTAACGTTGTTTCCAATCCTAATATAAGATTTCTGGTGGTTTGCGGTGCAGAGGTCCAAGGACACATCACCGGCCAAACTATTAAAGCTTTATATGAAAATGGGGTAGATGCAAAAAAAAGAATAGTAGGTGCTGAAGGGGCAATACCATATCTTGAAAACGTCACTGAAGATGCTATTGAGAGATTTAGAAATCAAATCGAAATAGTAGACTTGGTGGACACAGAAAACTCTGAAGCCATTAACTCTAAAATTGAAGGGTGTTTAATCCATGATGCAGGTGCGTATGAAGAAGAGACAGTTGTTATTCCATTACTGGAAAAACAAAAAGATTCCAGCTTAGCAGCTGAAAACACCTGAACAAAATATATTATTAATTTCAATTTTTCATCTTCTATTTTTAAAAAATTTTAATAATAAAAAAATAGCATTTTAGGATATATTTATAGTTTATCTTCACTTCTCTTATTTTCCTTATCTTTAGATTATCGAAAAAGTATTGAAATAGAATAATGGCGGATAATTATCAATAAATAAAGAAAATAAGTAATAATATATCTCAAATAGAAAAAAATATTTTTAATAGAGTAAATTAGATTTTTCTGGTATTGATTATATGTTTTGAGTTTTTTTATTTGATTAGGTATTAAAACCTTTATTTTTAAAACAAAAGAATTAAAAATAAATTTTCAGTAGCAAAGACGAGCTCTATTTTATAGAATCCCTCAACTGGATCTAGAATCTTGCCCTAAATGCTAGCCCCTAGCGGGAGTTTAGTCTTTAGAAAAAGTTGAGATGTGATTCTTAAAAGAGCTAGAGATGAGTAGTGCAACTCTGGACAAAAGGACAGTGGTTCTACTGTGGCACCTTAAGTGAATCCATTAAAAAGCACCTTTCAAATGAGTTTTACTATGAGGCCACAAATGAATTCTTTTTTTACGACTTCTTTTTATGAAATCATATTAAATAGGTTCTATTTAAAGAGGCAACGGTTAATTCTTTGATGAAACCTGAAACCCCAAATTTTTTTGACCAGCAGTAAAACAAAGTCAAAGAAAATTTGGAGGTTAAATCATGAATAGAATCCAGGAAGAAACCCAGAAAAACGAAATAATTAGTAGAATTCTAAGACGAATCCGTTCTATGAAATTTAAAAGAAGGTTCGCTAGAATTTGCCATAATTGTCCAATTGGCACCAATAAAGAGACCAAGCAAAATAACATGTTTTTTTGTAAAAACTGCAAGTCTTTAGCGATAAACCATTATAAGCAGACTGGCGAAATTAGATTTCCTTTTACTTTGAAATTCAGAAGATGAATTCTTATTTTTTATTTCTTTTAACGATTTCAAAGAGTATCCTTCTTTAAAGATTTATTATTGGTTTCTTAAATGAATTCTCTAAATGAGCCCTAGTTCTTTCGGAAATATACCCCAAAATAAAAAATTTCTTAAGTAATGCTCATATTTTGGTAAATAAACTATGTTCTTTTTATTAAATATTTTAGGATATGGAAAAATACGCTGAAAATAGAAATTTTGGGCATTAAACACTGCCAGAGCTTGAATTTTTAAAACTATTTCATTTTTTCACATTTAAAGCAGAATTTTGTGTTTCTGTTTGTTTTAAAAATTTTTCCACATTTTTGGCATATGGCCCGTTTTATTAATGGTTTCCGTCGCATATGGCCCTTAGCCATTTTAAGGGGAGTAGTGCAGGCATCTGTATGAAGTCCTGCTTTTGCTTTCCTATTTAAAACTTCTTCTTCATATTTCCTTGCAAGAGCTTCTTCAGCTTCTTTAACTTTTTCTGCATTGCTTTTGGCCATTATATCCCAACTCAAATAATTTATAGAGATATATATCATTATTAATCCTATTTATTTAACTCCCCTAACCACTACAAATGAACCTTCTCCAAATCCTTTCTTTACAGGTTCAATATCTTTTAATTCTTCTCCAGATTTGAATAATGTCTGTCTAAAACTAAAGTCTTTGAACTGAGCTTTTTTCATATATGAAATAACTTCTTTTACTGAGTAGAATGTTGCATCTTTGTAAAAGGTGCTTTCATTTCTATGTTTTTCATACAATTTTCCCATTGGACTTTCAGCATCTATAAAACCAATTATTAGAGAGCCACCGGATTTCAGCACCCTACTAACTTCGTTAAACGCTGCCTCAACATCATCTAAAAAACATATTGTAGTAACCATTAAAACAAAATCAAACTGCGAATCTTCGAAGGGAAGTGATTCAGCAATACCTTCAACAAATTTTATACCTCTCATTTGAGCTATTTCTCCCATCTTCCTGGATGGGTCAACTCCTAACTTAATACCAAGTGGGGCTGCAAAACGACCGCTTCCAACACCAATTTCGATACCATTTTTACTTTTAGGTAGTAATTCTTTTATTGCTTGAAGTTCTGATTCATAAAAATGCTTGTTTTTATTAAACCATTCATCATATTTTTGGGCATGTTTTTCAAATGGTTCAAATTTAGCCATCTTCATCACCATTGTTACTTATTGGTTAATCTTTTTAATAAAATTTCCATAATTAAGAATAAATTCAAAAAATAGAAAATTTGAATTTAATTATTGGTTTTTTATTGAGTAAATGCAGTCTTCAATAAAATGAGGTTAATTCTACTAAAGATGATATCAATGAATCCAATTAAAGGTACCAATCAAATGTATTCAATAAAAGAGACCACAAATTAAATTCTTTTTTTATGGCTTATTTTTTATGAGATCTAATCAAATGGGTTCTTTTCTAAGTGAAGCCACCATTCCACGGATTTTTTCAGATTTTTTTCAGTTTTATCAATACTTTTGTAGGAACAAATTAATAAATAGTATAAAATAGGTATTATTAAATAAAAATTTTAAATGTGAAATTATGAACAAACCAGTAGCGATCTTATTGGTTATTATAGTGGTTCTTGTAGTTAGTTTAACGTCTATTTTTGCTTATTTTTGGATCTGGAGTTCTACAGTAGGCGAAGAAGGGTATGGGGGCCATGGTATGATGGACATGAATCGAGAATTCATAGAAAATATGATTCCCCATCACCAAGATGCAGTAGACATGTCTAATGTGGCGTTAACCAGAGCAAAGCACCCTCAAATTAAACAATTGGCGAAAAATATTAGTATTAGCCAAAGTAGAGAAATTGTAGAGATGCGCCAGTGGTATAAAGAGTGGTATGGTACTGATGTGCCAGGTGATTCACATATGATGAATGTTACAGACATAAACAGGCTTAAGAATGCAAAGGATTTTGATAAGGAATTTATTGAACAGATGGTTCCTCATCACCAAATGGCAATAATAATGGCTCAAATGGTTTTATACCATTCAAATAGGCCAGAAATACGTGGAATTGCTGAATCTATAATTAAAAGCCAGAGTAAAGAAATAGATGAAATGAGAACATGGTACAAAGAATGGTATGGAACCGATGTTCCAACATATAATTCATAAAGGGACCTATTTATGAAAACTATTAAGGTTCCTATTTATTTTAGGAAAATATCATAAAATAGAAAATTTTATGAGTTTTATTGTAAAATTTCCAAGAAATAAAAAATTTCTTGAATCAAGTTATCAGTTATTCTTTTTATAAATTGCGAACTTTAAACCCTTACGGGCGTCATACGCGTATATTACAAAGACAACATCCCTTCGAGGAGCCTGATTATCGTAATTATACAAGGCATATGACGAAGTTCGCATATCTAAAACCATCCCTCACACCCCCACCCACCTCCGATAAGGGGCTTCGCCCCAGAATGCCCCAGTTTAATGAAAAAAGAAGTAAATCATTTTTTATTCTTTCGCTATGTTCTGCAAAAAAACTCTGAAATACCTTAAAATGTCAGAAAAGTATATATAAAAGTATTTATAACCACTTAAAATATTTTAATGTGTTTATAATCATATTAAAGCTATTATATCACAAATTATAAATATTGGGGCCGTATAATTAATAATTGAGTGAAATCTAAAATTGAGTGGAGTGGTAAAGTAAAATATGGGGGGGATTAAATGACTTTAATTGATAAATTAGGAATAATAACTTCAATTTTAGTTATAATAAACCAAATAATTGCCATTTCTACTAATTTACTCCATTAAAATTAATATAACTAAAAAAATCGTTGAAAGAATTCTAAAAAAAATCAATTTTGAGAAACTCTCAATCGACGTTACAGGTGAAATAAAAAAGAATAAATCTAAATTGTTTCTTTAGCGATAGCCTCTAACAGAACAAAATTTGTTTCCAAAAATTGTAGTAAATATTTTTTTAAGCAAGTCGGGCTAGTTTCAGTACAGTAAATTGAATTGAATGTCTGCAAAAATGGTAGTATTATAGCCCCTTGCAGAATGTTTAATTAATTACCTGTGCAAAAATTGAATTCACATGAATCTAAAACCGTCCCTCGCACCTCCGCCTACCTACGGAGAAGACTGTGTCTAAGGACTATTTTTTTCCATAAATTTGATAATCGAACCT
>NZ_LMVM01000008.1 GCF_002287175.1 Methanobacterium bryantii
GTGAAATCTGTTAAAAACACTAAAAACACCATAAAAAAGAATAAAGTCAACACGAGGTTAATAAAATAAAACCTACATTTGACCTTTATTCCATTTTTTAATTTTCTTTTAAAACATTATAAATTGGTGATTTTATGAGTTTAGGCTCTAAAAACAGAAAAGAAAATATAGACAACAATGAATTTTGCGGCGAATGTGAAGTTACTTTGAATGATTTTAAAAAGGCAATTTTAGAAAAAGAAAAGTCAATAAAGCAGTTTAAATTGATTGTTATTGCAATGAGTATGTTATTAATATTTTGTTTAATAATTTCGTTTAAAATTTAGTTTAATATTAACAAAAAATTTAATATTATGTCTTATTTACTGTATTCATACGTATTTTACGAAAAATGGATCAAGCATATATATATGTAAGATGTATTTTGGTTTAAAGAAATATTTCAGTTCACTCTAATTTGAAAAAAGGGCCATTAAAATGTTTGAATAAAGTTTTAAGATTATTTCCTGATTCGAACTTGCAAGTAAAAAGGATCATTAAGTCTATTTATAGACCATATTAACTTTATAATTATTTTTCTATATTTTAAAAGTGATCTTGAGACAGGCATTATATTAAACATTCTGCAAAAATGAGGGTGTAAGAAACTGTAGTTTGTATTGAGATATGGGAAAGTTATTAAATTACTAATTGATTATTGGAGATGTTTTGATATAAACTTCAGGAAAAGATTTAGAAGATGCCATTAAAACACTCTTAAAAACTAATTAACATGTTGATAATTATTTTAAAATAAAAATTGATAAATTAAAATAGAAATTTAGATGAAATAAGATTTAAAAAAATTAAATTACTGGTTGTCTTCTTCATCTAATACTTTTAGCAGTTCTTCCCATGCTTCTAAGGAATCTTTAGCTTCCTGATCACTTAGAACTTCTATAGCATATCCAGAGTGAACTAGTACATATCTACCTACTTCAACATCTTCAACTAAATCAAGTTTAGCGTTTTGTCTCACGCCTCCAAAGTCAACAACTGCTACATTATCGTTAATTTCTACTATTTGTGCTGGTGCTGCGATACACATTGAAAATCTCCTCTTATTTAAATTTTAACTGTAAAGTATGGTTATAAGCTTAATCTTTATTTTTATAAATGAATTTTTTTAATCAATTTTAATATGTACTCTTAACATATAAAAATATGCTAAAGATTTTTAAAAAATGTCCATATAATTGAGTATGATAAATAAATCTAGAGGTAATGGTAATGGCTGACATGGAGAACTTTATCAATTATAAATCTATTTTAAACTATTATTAATCACATAATACTAAATATAATGTATATTGACATCTATGTTACAAAATTAACCAGAAATAAAGCTTTATAATAAAAATCAGAGATTTAAATGTGTATTAAATTTAAATTCAAAATTCTGCGGAGGAAATTTTATGGATGTTGTAGTTATTGGGGGCGGACCTGCAGGCAGAACTGCTGCAATTGAAGCATCAAGCATTGGAGAAAATGTAACTCTTATTGAAAGAGATAAAATTGGAGGTACATGTCTTAATGAAGGGTGTGTTATGGTTACTGGGTTAAATGACGTTGCAAAATTCATAAATGACGCAAAGAATTTCAAAAATCTGGGTTTGATTGACTGCGATTACCAGCTGCATTTTGATAAACTTATAAGTGGCATTAAAGAGACCGTGGCTAAAATAAGACATATACTTGAAACAGAAACCCTTGATGCGGGTGTGGAAATTAAAAGGGGTAACGCAAGTCTTGATGACAGTAAAGTTATTTTAGAGGGTGAAGAGCTTGAATATGATAAATTGATAATAGCAACAGGTGTAAAGCCGTTTGTTCCCCAAACTGAAGGATTTGAAAATGCCCTAACTTATAAAGATATATTGAGTTTAACAGAACTCCCGGAAGAACTGAATATTATCGGAAGCGGTGTCATCGCCGCGGAGTTTGCAAATGTATTTTCTGGATTCGGCACTAAAGTAAACGTTTTATGCAGAAATAAGTTTTTGAAAATGTTGGATGATGATATTAAAAAATATGTCACTAAAAATTTAATTCCTGATGTCACCATACATGAAAATTTAAATGTAAGCAGTATTCATAAAGACGGTATTTCTACTGATAATGGAGAAATGAATGGGCTCACATTTTTTGCAACAGGTATGGTTCCAAATTCTGAAATTGTATCTAATATTGTAGATCTAGGAGAAAAGAAAAATATACTTGTAAATAAAAGAATGCAGACAAGCTGTGAAGATATATATGCAGCTGGAGACGTAACTGGGGGAATAGGCACAACACCAGTTGCAAGGGCAGAAGGGGTCACAGCAGCAAGAAACGCATGTGGAATATTTAAGGAGATGGATTACAGGTTTATACCCGGTGCAATTTCCCTGCAGCAGGACGTGGCATTTATAAATGCTGAAAATAAAAAGGACGGTATTAATGGACATATGAAAGGCTCTGCAGGTCCTGGATCTTTTTGGAGAGTACATGACGGTAAAACTGGCCTTACAAAGATGAATGTCAGCGAAGACGGAGATATAAATGAAATATTTTCAATTTCACCTTCATCACGTACAAGCATGGCCTACATGTCCAAGCTCTTGAGGGAAGGGCAGAAAGTAGATGATTTTGATGATTTTATGGAAGTGCACCCTTCTACAGATGCGATATATAAGCTGCTTAGATTTTTTGCGAGGTTTGAGTAAATATATTTACAAATTGGCTATATTATCCGACGAGGCTTGAGTGAAAATAAGATTGTTTGCAGGATTTGAGTAATTTACTTTAAAAATTTAAAAAAAGAATTTTAATGGACCCTTCGGGACCTGTTTTTGAATTTAAACAGGAAAAATACAACTAGAGCCAATATAATAAGCACTACTACTATGACTGCTATTATCCCGAATATTCCAATAAGTCCCATTTTCCCAAGAAAACCTAGCTTTGCAGCGCCTCCCATCTTGGCGGCGCCTCCTAATTTCCATATTCCAGTATTGAGCATTAAATTTACCATGTTTAAGTCACCTTTTAATTTTTGATTAAATGATTGAATTTAATTTGCGTGTTTTAAAACATTATTATTTTAAACTCAAAAAAATTTCATTTTTTTATTGTTTTAGAGGATTAGTAGTAATTTATATATAAAGTGTTGTTTTTAAGGACAATTTTTAGTTACCGTCTATTTTCATACAGTGGATATCATATTATTTAACTGGTCATTTTATGTAGTTGTCCGTTTAGTTAGGTTTCGCGATTTAATATTAGATTTATAGTCTTTGGGATTATTTTCCAAGCTGACTAATGCCAGAGCCTTTTTGAGAATGTTTCATTGTAATCTGGATTTGTGCAGTGTCTGTCCTAAAATACACCAAATTTTTTAATATAAAAACTTACAAGAATTATTTGTCCTAATTTTAGCTTTGTAGAAAACCCTAAAAAATCCCTCAAAAATCTCTGATTTTTGGGGCCGAAAAACAAAGTTTTTCAGGCTTTGATTTTTTGAAACACATTGAAAAATTAGATAATATTGTGTAGTTTAAGTATGATGTTTAAATATAACTACCCATAATTTAAGTAATTTCATGAATATATGATGATTTCACAGAGCCTAAATTTCACACAATTAATCTAGGAAAAGGAAATGATGAAAAAAGAAGAAGAAATAAGCTTACCTTGTAACCATAATTCCAACTATTGGAACGCTATATTAAAAGATGAAGGGCTTTGCATCAGCTTAAGAAGTAACAATCCTCTTTCAGATACTGTAAAGAGTGAGCTAATTAAATATCAGGATATATTAAACGTTCGTTATGGTAAAGGGCTTTTATCCAAATGGCCTAAACTAAACATTGAAACTGCCGCAACTTCTAAAAAAATTGAAATAAATGTTGCTGGCCTGGAAATTTTACAGGAGTTTGTAGACAAGTTGAATTTTCGTATTTTTCAAGTTAAAAACAAAGAAAATACGCCCGAAAAAAGTTTAGCAGACAAATTAAAAGAAGCTAAAGAACTCTTGGATATAGGAGCTCTCAGTCAAGATGAGTTTGATGAAATTAAACAGAAATACTTAAAAGAATTTTAAATCGACGGCTGTGTCCAGTTCCCATTTTCCTGAAAACTCGGCAGGGTTAATGGTATGCAAAGGTGAATGTTCTAATTGGAAGTGTATTTAATTTAAAAAAGAAAAGAAACCCTCAAACACTATGTGTTTGGGGCATGTGAAAATTTTCGATTTTCAAACACCAAAAATCCTCAAAAACCTTCGGTTTTTGGGAGTTAGAAAAATGCAACACATTTTTCTAAAATTCATAGAATTTTTGAGTGAAATAGGAGAAGAGGTTTACTTTCTTTTTGGTATTAAACCACTTAGAACCATTAATAATGCGAGTATTAAGTAGTTTAATGGTAACCCTGTATCTTGTAATCCAATGGTTGTTTTGCTGGCCGCATTTACAGTATTTTTACTGTTTCCATTACCTGAATTGTTACTGTTTGGTTGTACATTGATTGTTATAATTCCTAAATCTCCTGAATTCAGGTTGTAAGTAGCTGATGTAATGATTGGTGTTATTTTGTAAGTTCCATCACCTGCAGCTTGAACAGTTAAGTACAGGTATGGGTCTCCCACAGGTACTGAGTCTAATGTCCAAGTTACTGTTCTTGTCGTTTCGTTGTATATGAAGTTTCCAGAGTCTACCTTAATATTTACAAAGTCTAATCCTTCAGGTATTTGGAATGTTATTGTAACGTTTTTTGCTGCGTCTGGTCCATAGTTTCCTAGTTTGTATGTGAGCAGGAATTTTTCACCCACTGTGGGGTTGTTATTGTTGCTTTTTGTTTTGAGGTATAAGTCGGATGTTTTGTTAATTGTGATATAAGCAGATTCGGTGTCGTTTGTAGTGTAACCATCAGCCAAAGCTGTAATCTTCACAGGGTTATAAGATGCATTCATAGCTCCTTCCTTAGCATAAAATACCGCATTAACAACACCATTTGTAGTGTTCAATGTGATTGAATGAGTTATTCTAGGGCTTGTATAACTACCCCAAGGAACATTCAAAGTTACGGGTCCATCAGGGATATGACCTCCAACTAGATCACCGCCGCCGTTGATGTGGTTTAAATCTGCTGTAATGGTTGATTTTTGTGTGTTGTTGATTGTTGTTGGATTTGCTTTAACTGTTAATATAACCCAGATACCAACATCCACTGAACCATCATTCTCTACAATAAGGTTTGGAATAGTTTTTGGGTCTTTATTGGAACTCCACCAGTTGTAATTAGCATCCGTTGAACCGTTGTTACAGTAGAGAGCATTACCGCTTGTTGCTGCAGTGTTATTGTAGAATCTGTTGAAATTAGCATTCAAAGTACTGGCACTGTTGGAGAGAGCACCGCCAACAACTGCAGTGTTGTTAGTGAATATACAACCAGTTACAGTACAATTGGTGAAACCAGAACCGCCTCGAGCAGAACAACGATTGCAGATAGCACCGCCGTCATAATCAGTTGCAGTGTTACTGGTGAAGGTACAGTTGGTTACAGTACAGTTAACAGAACCAGAACTAGAATTAATAACTTGACATAAATTGCAGATAGCTCCGCCAATTTGTGCAATGTTACCCTTGAAGGTACAGTTGGTTACAGTACAGTTAACAGAACTGGAACCGGAATTACTAACTTGACATAAATTGCAGATAGCTCCGCCCATAGCATTATAATTTCCAGATGCAGAGTTATTATTGAAAGTACAGTTAATAACAGCTAAAGTACCGATATTATTGATAGCTCCACCAATAGCATCTCCAATTGCAGATACAGTGTTATTGTTGAAAATGCAGCCGGTAAAAGTTGAAGTACCATTGTTGTAGATTGCGCCGCCTTGTGTTGCGTTATTCTGCATGAATGTGGAGTTAGTTGCGTTTAATATTCCTTTAATATTATAAATAGCACCTCCACTTGTACTTGCACAGTTACCTGTGAAAGTGCTGCCTTTAATATTCAAAGTATCCCAGTTATAGATAGCACCGCCATAATCTGCAGTATTACCTGTAAATTTACAGCTAATCACATTAAATAATCCCTCATTGTAGACTGATCCGCCTTTGTTAAGTGCGCTGTTATCTGTGAAAGTACTGTCTTTTACAGTCACATTACCTGCATTATTGTAAATTGCTCCTCCAAAATTAGATGCCGCGTCATTGTCAGTGAATATACAGTTATCAACATTCAGCAAAAGATCGTAATTTAAATTGAATATCGCACCACCCCTTTGTGCGGTATTTTTTGTGAAAGTACTGTCCTTTACAGTTGAACTACCATGATTGTAGATAGCACCACCTAATTTTCCAGTATTATCAGTGAATATGCTGTTATTTACATTTAAGGTAGAATCTGGAGAGTTGTAAATAGCTCCACCAACACGTGCACTGTTGTTATTAAATATACAATTATTAACAGTTAAAGTACCCTGATTATTAATAGCTCCGCCGTAATTTGTATTGGTACCATCCCAACCTGCAGTATTGCCTGTGAATATACAGTTAGTCGCTGTTAAATTACCATAATTTTCAATGGCTCCACCGGTGGTGCTGTTTCCATTGGCAAGCGTTAAATTATGGATGGTTACAGTAATACCACTGTTAATGTGAAATATCCAGCTGGTATCTGTTCCGTTTATTATGGTTCCTGCCAGGCTTTCACCAATAATAGTCATATTTTTATCAATGGTGACATTGGTGTTGTTTTTGCCTGCATATTGCCCGTTGGATATGTGTATTATCCCGCCTTTATTTACGGTTCCTGTTGCGTTTTTAATGCTGAGTTTAGGCCCGCTTCCAGTAGTACTGTTATATGCTGCTGATTGACCGTCCCATGAATCATTTCCAGAAGAACTATTCACATAAATCGCATCTCCAGACGCTGCAGAAACAGCATTCAAACAGAATAGTAATGTTAAGCTTAGAAGTAATAATGGAATCAAAAATTTAGTTTTACGTGTAATCATTTGTTTTCTAATCTTTTTCACCTCCATTGTATCTGATAAAAATGATTATTATTAAAGGTAATTATTATAAATACTTTTTCCACAATTAAGCATTATTAACCTCTTATTTGTATGCATGCCAAACAAGATTAAGATAAATTAACATAAAATTGTAACTTAGCCAATAAAAATTAAAAAATATTACTTAATATATTGCTAATACTTACAAAATAGAATAATACATTTTGAAATTTAAAAATAAATTAAATATTAAGTTGTATATGATTAAAAAAACAGTTTAAATGATTCATATTATAAAAATCATTGAATAAAAGTCTACAATACCTGATTTATAAATTCAATTTTTTAATTAATAATGGGTTTTTAAGGATAATTTATATGAGTTTCTCAATTTTCAAACATCATTTAATCAAATTAAAAAAAATAGGGGATTTAAACCCTGGCTAAAGATATTATGGTAACGCTTTCAACAACCGCAGCCACAAACAGCATGATTAAAACAAGTACATATGATTTTAAGTTGTATGCCCATGCTTTTTTCCATGCTTTAAACCTGCTCTCTTCCCCAAGGGCTTTTGGTTTTGCAATTGCCAAGACAAAGTCAAGGCTGGCTGCAAATGCAATGATATAAGCCACACCTTCAAGTATTAAAGTTGGAATGACCGCTATTAAAAGCATTGCTGCACCGGAACTTGTAGGGGCATAAATCAATCCCCACATGATGGGCCTGTAAATGAATACCAGTGTTCCTATACCAATCAGGTTTAACAATGTAATAGCGAGAAAACTCCCTAAAATACTGTTAAATACAAAAATGGTTAAAATTACCTTAATTACATCACCTGCACCAATAGCCTGCAGTAATCCGGGGAATACTGTGGAAAACTGGCTGCTTATGTTTCCTCCTGTTCCAGTACTTATTGGAGGGTATAACAATCCTATTACCATTCCAATAATGACCAACCCGTAATAAATCGCAAAACAATATAAAAAACGTTTTTTGTAGCGCTCCACATAAAATTTATAGATATTTTTTATCCTATTTAACATAACGATCCCTGTTATAACGTGGGTAGTAACTTTTAATATATCTTTATGGTTTTAAAGTGGAACGATTTTCAGACTAAATTATATATCAGCAGATTAATAGTTTACTTAAGGAAAAATTAGTATAAGGATGTGAATAAATGCTTAACTGGAAATCTTTAGGTTTTGGTATTGCTCTTGCAATTGTGATGTTTTTCATGTTTATGTTTAACGCGTCTTCGCTGGCGATTTTAAGCTTTATTATTGCACCATTAGTTGGAACATATATTCTCGGTGGTGAACTGAAGATGGCGGCTATTTATGGGGCTGCAATAAGCTTTTTTGGAAGTATAATTTCCATATTGTTGTATACTGCACTTATTAGTTATTTTTCAAAGACAGCTATACCTTTAGGACTTAACGTAGTTACTTTAATAGCAGTATGTGTCATTTATGCAGTTATTGGAGCCGTTTTTGGTATTGCCGGTGCTGCAATTAAAAATAAATTAATGGAAAAAAAATAATTCCACATTTTTTTATTTTCTTTTCTCATAAATTATTCCTGCAATTTTATCTGCAGACTCTAAAACGTCTTTTCCATATTTTGAAGCTCTGTCTTTATTTTGGTTGATGTTTTCCAGGAAATCATTTACAACTTCATCCAGGTTATCAAGATCGCTTTCAACCATTGCACCGCTGAATACATCACCCATATTGTGATAACGCCCGTATTTAACTCGAAGCAGTGTTATGATTGGCAAATTGCAGGCAATGGCTTCATGAAGCATCACCCCATCGTCTGTGATGATTACGAAGTCTGCCAGTTTGTAGAGATCACGCACCCAGTCGATATAACCTAAATAGAGTATTCCATCGCTTTCAAGGTATTCTCGATATTTTTCATCCAGCGGATGCCCTATAACCACTATATTTGCTTTAACTCCACTGTCTCTAAGTTTAGGTGCGGCAAGGGCCATTTTTTCAAAAAGAGTAGATCCTGATGATAAGAGTATTGTGGGAAGTGTAGGGTCGTAACCTTCTGGCATTAATTCCAGTGCTTTTTCTCTGCTTCCGCTTACAACTTCAGGATTTATAGGCATGTAAACTTTGTGCACATTTTTATTATTCACTGATGATTTAAATAATGGAGATTCTGGTAGTACAACAACGGTGGTAAATTTGGATACTTTTGAATCAGTAGGGGTGGATACAACTCCCACTGATGGAATACCTGCAATTTTAGCTGCCAGGCACCCGACTACTGCTCCTCCACCTATTGATCCTACAACCACATCAGGTTTTATTTTTCTGTACAGGCTTATAGCTTCAAAAACAGCCTTGATAATTTTAAAACCGCCTTTTACAAGGGTAAGTTTAGTAGCGGCATGCCCTCCTGCCTGTGGAATACTCGTTTCATGCCATTTTATGTCGTTTTTTTCAAATAATAACCCTGGAGCGTCGTGATTCAGGGCAAATTCACAGTGGACGCCATGTTCAGACAGTGCTTTAGCTATATTAAGGGCAATTGCGGCGTCTCCTCCGATCCCGCGCCCTGTAACCATAAATAATACTTTCATTTATTCACCTTTTAATTAAAAATCTATAGATTTGAAATCCATTTGAAATCATTATCATTTTTTAGTTTTACTAAAATGATTTTTCATAATTTAAAATTAGTTAATTCTAATTTTAAGTTTGTTAAATGGAGTTATGCTAATTTAAATCAAAATTTGTATGGATATTATATAAATATTGCTGATGTATTATCATAAATATGATAGATTCCCAACTATAAAATTTGGTAATAAATGGTTTAAAAATAAGAATTTGGGTGCTGAAGATTTATTCGTACAGTACAGCACTGCCGGTAGCTGTTACTATTACTGTACTTCCTTTGATCCCGCCAACGCTTCTATAATCGATATTAACGCCTAAAATACCATTTGCACCTATTTTTTTTGCTTCACTTTCCAGGTTTTGAAGCGCCTCATTTCTTACCAGTCCTATTTTATATTCTATATTTGAACCATTTTTTGAGGCAATTTTTTTTAAACGCGATGAATTCTCATCTTTTTCTTCTTTTAAGATAGCTTCTCCTGTAATTAAGCCCAATTGTTTAACTATATTTTTTCCATTAAGATTGGTTGTAGTTGCAAATAAAAGGTCTAGCTGGGGTAAATCTATATTTTTAGGAGTTTCCATTTCTTCTATTTCTTTTCCAAGTAGTTTTGAGATTAAATTTCCTATTAGTCCTATAACGTAAGTTATAGTCCCGAGGAAAACAACAAACAAAAGGTAATTAACAAATATTGGAACAGCAGCCTGTATGGTGAGTGCAATACCTCCTAATGTGAATAAATTAAGGGTTATTGGATTTTTAGGGAAGAACCAGCCGTATATATTGATGATGACAAATATTAAAAGGGCGCTGATAGCTCCAGTGCTCCTGCCGTACTTTCTTTGGGCTATATATGCTTCGCTAAACCCTGCAATTAAAGGTGATATTATAAACATGATGTTAAATCCGAAAATAACTAAATTTGCGTATACACAAATAACGGCAGATATAAATCCGAGGGTGGTCCCTATAATTACTGCAAGAATTCCCCATCTTTTGGTTATGATGCTGTTTTTTAGTGAAATTAACAAGAAGTATCACCCGTGACAATTATTCATAGTGCACTGCGGTACCGTACATGGTGACAAGGATAGTGTTTCCCATAGTCCCTCCGAGGTTATGGTAAGCTATTTGAACACCCAGTATGGCATTTGCACCAAGTTTTTCTGCTTTTTCCTGCATACTGGACAGTGCTAATTCCCTTGCTTTTTTTAATTCCTCTTCGTAAGCTGAGGTTCTCCCACCGACAACATCTCTAACCCCTGAAAAAAGGTCTTTATACACGTTTGCACCTAAGAGTGCTTCTCCAGTTACTAGACCAAAGTACTCACTTATTTTCTTTCCCTCAATATTGGGTGTGTTTAAAATCAGCATTTTTAATCTTCCTTTTAATCTGTAGACACTAATATATTCTATAGATTATGTAGGGAATTGGTTATAAATGTTTTGGCAAAAAAGAAAAATTGTTATTTACTAAAAAGAAAAAAGAAAAAAGAAACATTACATTCGTCTTTCCATACGCCTTAAAATTACTTTATCACCGATTGCATCAACCATATCCATAGAAATAACTCTTTCTTCACCCATACCTAGTTTTCCTGAGATAGTGCCTTCTTTTGCTATGATGCCTGTCACCATTTTGTTTGTCACATCTATTTCTAAATCATCAACTACGCCGACGGTATCTCCATTTGAATCAACAATATCTTTTCCAGATAAATCTTTTGCATGCATTATATCACCTGCCTTTTTTAAATCAAGTTCTGGACAATTTGAATCCCTTGTAATTCAAAAACTCACAGATTTTCACATTTCCCAAAATCTGATATTTTAAAAGATTTTGAGAAGTTGAAAATTGAACAGAATATAATTTCTGTTTTAGTGGGGCCATTGTAACTTGAATATAATTAACATGGCGTTAATACTTTTTGTAAAATAAATATTATATAATTTGTTGTTTGTAATTTCCAAAAAAGTAAGTCTAATAATCATAGTTACTTAAAAATAGGAAAATTTAGTAAAGATAAGTGTGATTTTAAAAGAGTAGAGAGGATTTTCTAAATGCATTATTTATTTTAACTTACATTCCATACCATTACTCCATAGGGATCTATTATTTTACCCTCTTTATGTAAAAGCTTGAATTTACTTAAATCTGCACCGTTTGTAAGGTATAATCTTGTAAACATGGAATCTTCAAGTTCCTTATTCAACATAACAGCAAGATAAATATCATTTTCTTTTACTAAGATTATACTAAATGAACTAGAATTGGAAACGATCTTATTCATTGAAACATTACCATTTTGAACTACAATTAACTTGTGAGGCTCCAGTACATGGATCTGGTTATTTTGCTCATATTGAAAACCTGCAACTACTTTTGATCCGTTTATCTGTGCAACAATACCGTTTTGAGCTGAAATTACGGTTGTACCGTTAACCTCCCGGGAAGCCGCTTGTTGAGCAGAATAACTGTAGCCTTTTCCTGTGTTATTTTGGAAGTTCCAGCCCCCAAAGTAAGACCACCAGTATGATTTTGAAAGGAGGTACATGTTATTTAAGAACAGGACATGTGGGGACGGTTTAGCTGGATGTGTGTATTTTAGCACATTTTGGGCTTGATCAGGAGTTAACTTATAATCTTTTGTGAGTACGTCTTGGGCAGCCGGTTTATCAACCAGTAGAATTTTATCCAGTATTTCAACACTTTTACCAGTATCATGCGTATAATTTTCAAGGGTTAAATAGCCCTGATCGCCGCTTGAAGTCAGCATTCTGAGTATTCCTGCAGATAAATTTTCATTATTTGTTAGCAGTGCCTTTCCAACCCAGTAAGCACGCGGCGTGTTTTGAGATCCACCGTCGAATGTAACTGGCCTATCTGCCACTGCAGTAAAAAAGTGACCAAAATCCCACCATGAAGTTATAACTGTATTTTGAGGTGTGTTATCTTTAATCCACGTTAGTGAATTGTACATTGAATCATCAACATTTGGATATATTGAATTTGAAAACATATATGATGAAGATGTAGGAGCATATGCTACAAGTGCAATTAATATAAGGGCTGCTATTGTACAGTACTTCTTATTTGGAATATTTTTTGCAAAATAAGTTGTCATTAGGCCTACAAATGCTCCTGCACCCAATGTTATTGGTATTGAGAATTGTTCAATGAATCTTGACCCCTGTGTTAAAGCAAAACCCATGATCAAAATCCAGATTGTAAACAAAATTGCATATAATAAATAATTCTTTTTATTTTTAATTAAATGGGGATTTACTGTATTCTTTCTCTCTGTACTATTTTCATTTATTTTTATTTTTTTCCGGGTATTTCTTTTATTTTTATTTTTAGGGATGTTTCCCGCTTTTTTAGCTTTTTCTGGTTTTAATTTCCATATAATCCCGGGAATGCTTAAAATTCCGAATATAAATGGTATGATACCGCCTAACTTTCCTAAAATTTCTGTAATGGTTGGTATTTTAAGTTCATCTACAGATACGTATATGTTTGGATAACTGGTAATTTGGATAGATGTATGCAGCTGTGAATTACCAGCAGATCTTATCAAAGTCTCTATAAGTCCTGAAAATCCAAAATAAACACTTAATAATGTAATGTTTAAAATTAAAAACGTAATTAATGAAAAGAATGCTGGCTGGAGCATAATATATTTGACTTTATCGAAATAGTAGTTAAATGATTTAATGGTTTCCATTTCAAACATGTAATTTGAAATCAGGAGATATACAACGGCTGTCCCAACTAGCAAATAGAAAATGTACCACCAGCCTTCCCAGGCCATGGAATAAACAAGCAGAAAAACTGCTGATAATGATACATAAACTGATCTGGTTTTAATATTCTTTTCAGTGATACTTGCAGTAAAAAATCCTACAATCAAGATTGGAAAGAGCATGTTGAACATGTCAGTATCAAAGAATCCTGCAAATGTGTGGGTAAAATATGCTGGGACCGTACCAACTAAAATTCCTGCGGCTATCCCCCCATACTCATTGGTAAGTTTCATTACAAATATGTATGCTGGAATAACGGCTAATGATGCTATAAATGGTGCTAACCAGATAGCAACTTCATTTAAAGGTGCATTTACAAATGAATTAATTAATTCATAAATAAATGCTGTAATATAAACAATCAGCGGGGGATATGCTGCGGGCCTACCTGAAGGATAATAAGAGTGCAGGTCCCATGGACTGCCTTCCAATATTGTGTCACCTAGATAATTGTGATCGAGATAATCATAGGTCATCCTGTAGTTGTAATATGAGTCCATTTCACTGAAATATGGAAGCCCATTTTGATCCTGGAAATTGGACTTTACTTCTCCAGATACTCCAGGTAAATAAGCTGACTGTATTCTAAGAGAAAATGCAAGTATAAATACTAAAATTATAATTATTAAAGGCTTAAATTTGGATAAATTCCATTTTATATTCATATATTATCCCTTATGGTACTATTACATATTATTTTAATAATTAATATTAATAATTTGCTCTAAAAATATTTAAATGTTTGCTTATAGCGCTAATACTGTTAAAATTACCAATTAGGTATTCTAGACTAGCTCTAGAGTACAAAATCAAAGAAAGATATCTGGATTAAAATTTAGCCATTACTAAAATTTATAGCGTAATAAAGTTATCTCATTACATCTGCTGGTTAAAAACATTTGAAAAGACTTAAATACTTAAAAAAGACGATTAAGTTCTATGAAAGTAGCAAACTTAATTGTATATTTATGTGCGGTTGTAATGATAATTCTCGGAGTTTACAGCTTCATTTACCTTAAAGATATTTATTCTGGAGTAATATGGCCGGTATTTGGTATAATTATTGCTATTTTAGGTTACATAAGGCTCAAATAAAATCTTAAAAAAATATTTTTTTTTATTTTTGATTTGGAATAACTAGAAAAATATGATTTTATAGTACTGCTTTTTATAATTTTCAATAAATTGAAATTCAGTTATTATTTGTAAGCATGAGGGTTATAGAAAAGTCTTCTAAATCCTAAAATTTTAAATAAATGCTTTTTTATAATGATTTCACGTTTTCCAAGGATGATTTTACGTATTAGGTCTCCAAGGCCCCCTCCAGTAAGAACATCCATGATATAATCTCCAAAATATGGATTTTTTATGTCTAGTTTCTCCTCTAAAAAGATGTTTAGATTCTTTCTTCTTATAAATGATATAACAAATAATGTAATGATAAATAAGGCCAGTACTCCTAAAAAACTCCCAATTGAATATCCCATACTGGAAACACTGCCGTAGACTCCACCTAAAACTGCATAAGCAATTCCAAGTGCTACAGCAAATGAGTGATTTCCAATTTCACCCATCATGATCTTTCCTTTATAGTCCAGCGGGGCGTAGCCAATACACGCTGCCAGAACAACCAGGGGAATATAAATGGATAATCCTGCAGGCACTGCTAAAATAAGCGCAAGAATGCACATAATAATCACAGTAGAACAGGCAGCTCCTGGCTGCATATCTGCAATATTTAAAGGTTGAATCATAAGTGCAATCAAGATTGAAGCAGGTCCAACATAAAAAAATCCAATTACAGCTACGGCAAGCATTCCCATGCCTCTTGAAAGCTGACCTATCTCGAACGGCAGCATTTTAGTTTTTTTCCTTCCAATTAAATCATCTAAAAATGCAAAAATCCCAATTAAAGCTACAAGATAACTGTAATTTAAAGGTAAAAATAGCAATATGGCTATAAATGGTGCAATTCCAACGGCACGGGGTGTTCCTCCCCTAACACTGGTATATAAACTACTGCTGCTTTTTTTAATTATCCAGCTAAACAGCAGTGTTAAAATAGCAGATATCATGAATGATAGAATGATCTCGGTATACATTGGTTCACCTGTATTAAAAATTAGGGATGGAGCTATATTAAATTTGTTAATATTCCAATTTACACATATTTATTTAATAAAAAACTATGGCTTTGAATGCAAAAAATTTAAAGAAAGTGTAAATTTATAATTTGTCCAGTATATCAATAAACTGGCATGCATCAGAATATTTTTTTTCATATGAATCCTTTTTATAAGTCTCATACACTATAGCAGGAATTCCTTTGCGTGCTATGGGCTTTGTGACGTATGATGGACTTGATCCACCTGGAGAATAAATTTCTAAAAATGACATATTTTGGGTGATACTGGTTAAGTAATTCTGAGTTTCATTATCCTTAGAGATGGGATATATAAACCGGTTGTACCTGTAACCGACAGATGCTCCTAAATCTTCGTGTATATCTACAACGATCTGGGGTTTGATTTTAATTACATCTGGAACTACAAATTTATTTGCCAGTAACTGCCCGTTCATTCTACCTGTATCAAAATTCAGCGCGTTTTTGGTGACATGGATCCTGTAAAGGATATATTTTTTAGATAAATTTTCTGACTTGTCCTTTACTGCAGCTGCAGTGGCATTGTGAAATCCAGATTCACGGGGATGAACACCTGTAATTATTACTACAGTTTCATTGGAGCTCTGGTTTCCATAAACTTCTTTTTCCACATAACCATAACTTGTATTACCTATAACCTCTCCAGTGGTCTTATTATCTGAGGAAATATTATTGGATGCTCTATTCCAATCTAGTCCTATAACTAATGCGGCTAAAAGGATAAATATGATAATTAGGCTAATTCCGGTTATTTTTTTTATTCATACTCCTCCAAAATGTTAAAGTGTTCTCTTTATTCAATATATCTTAAAAACTTTACTTAAATGATGAGATAGCATGGAATGTCCTTTAATTTCAAATAAAACAAAAAAAAGTTTATTATATTAATATTTACCTCAAACTATACCTTAAAATAGCTGCAATTCCACCTAATGCCTTCAGCTGTTTCCCGCCTTCATGTTCGCTGCTTACCACAGTTACTTTGCCGCCGGTACTTTCTGTAAGGTTCATAATACCTTCGGTATCTTCCTCACGCACCATTTCATCTAAAACAAGTAACCTTTTTACTGCACCTGCATTAGCTGCGTTTGTAACATCATTTTTTCCATATGCAGCTAAATGTGATGATTTTCCAATTTCTTCCAGAACTTTTCCCATCAATCTCATTTCCTGAGCTATTCGACCCTCAGTAGCCATTTGCTCGATTGTACCTTTTTTAAGGACTTCTCTTATTCCAACTCGTCCTCCAGTACCTGTATTTTCAACTGCCGCAATTTTGGCAAGTTCAGGATATTTCTGGCTTAAATAATCGTAAAAGTCACCTTTTCCAAATCCAGGCCCAGCAACAACTATGCCTTGAATATCTTCAAACCCAAGTAAAGTTTTCGCGACTTCATCAAAGAAATCAGTTATATTTTTCCCCCTATTTTTGGAGATAACTCTTTTTCCAGATATTCCTCCTATTATGGGTCCGTAGTATTCTATTCCATACTGCCTGATGATTCCAAGATCCGCAACATCTTCTTCAATAGCCACTATAATTGCTGATGGCTTTTTAGATGAGTCAACAGCATCTTTCAGCCTTTTTAGAACCCATCTTGACCATTTTTCCTTTGTTATTCTAACTGAATATTTAAGTTTCAAATCAAGTGTATGGTGGGTTCCAAGTGGAACCAGATCTTCAGGGCCCTGTTCTATTATTCCTGTTGCCCTTAGTTTTCCTGTGTATTTGTGAAAATTTATACTTTCCACCCTTATACCTATAAAAAATGTTTTTTTAATACCTCTATCACTTCTTAAACGTTCTCCTGTTGTATCCTGTATCCTTCGAGTAGTTTTAGATGATATCAGGTCTCCTGGCTCTATAATATGTGATAAATGCCAGAGGTCGTCTAATGTTTCAGGAACAATTTCAATTACTCCTCTTTTTCTATCTTGATGAACAATACGCATTTTCACACCATTTAAACTGTTATTTTAAGAATTAACCTTAATAAAATTAACTTTTTAAAAATTCTCTTCTTTAAATTTTTTATCTCTTAAATTAAATATTATTTTAAATTTTTAATTTTAAACTATTTTTTTCTTTATAATCTCTTTTATTTCTATTATTTAATTTTAAAAGAAAAATAAATTTGGATTTTGTTATTATATTGTTATTGCTTTATTGTCTTGTTTATTGTTTTATTGTCTTTGATACTCTTAATTATATTTCTATTCATTATTTACACAATTAGATAGAGTAAATACTTTTATAGGTTTTATGAAGCACCAATGTTTAATTTAATGAAAGTTTCACTTAAAATAAACACACTTCCATAAATAGAATCAATTAAAATTTAGATATATTGAAGTAATTGTTAATTGTGGTAATGATAAGTATTGTAACAGTGTGGAAATGAATTATAATAATTATCCCTAACATTTAAGCATAGGATAATAGATATTAGTAATTAACGCTATTATTATTAATATAAGATAGGGGAATGGTAATAATGGGAATGACTGAAGAAATTGGAAACCTTACAACAAAATAAATGAAAAACTGGATAGAGTAGTAACTGAAGAAGCTACAAAAACTGCATTTATACTTCCTTTTATAAGGTTGGTGTTGGGGTATGATCATACAGACCCTGATGAAGTGGTGCCTGAGTATACTGCAGATGTTGGAATTAAAAAATGGGAAAAAGTTGATTATGCTATTATGATCGATGGAAAACCCATTATGTTGATAGAGTGTAAGCCTGCACATAACGATCTCGATAAGGAACACGCTTCTCAATTATATCGATATTTTTCTGTTGCTACAGCTAAATTTGGAATTTTAACTAATGGAATTATCTATCGTTTTTATACTGATATTGACGAACCCAATAAAATGGATCAAAAACCATTTTTTGAGCTTGATCTAAGAAATGTTAAAGATTCCGATATAAAGGAGCTTAAACAGTTTACAAAATCTACCTTTGATCTGGAAAGCATTTTAGAATCTGCCAGTGAGCTTAAATACAGAAATGAAATGAAAAAAATAATGGCTGAACAATTTAAAGAACCATCAGATGAATTTGTAAGATTTTTTGCTAAAAAAGTTTATTCTTCCCCATTAACTCAAAATGCAAAAGCTATGTTTACTCAGATCACCAAATCAGCATTAAATCAGTTCATAAAGGAACAAGTCGATGAAAGATTAAAAACTGCATTACAATCTAAAACTCTTGAAGAAAAGACTTCAGATGAAATTAATATTAAACCTAAGGCTGAAAATGTAACTACTGAAGATGAATTAGAAGGATATCGTATTATCCGGTCTATTCTTTGTGAATTAGTTGATCCTGAAAGAGTTGTCATTCGTGATAGGAAAAGTTATTGTGGTGTTCTGCTTGAGGATAACCAAAATAAAGTTCTATGTAGAATGCGTTTTAATTCATCAAAAAATAAATATATGGGATTTTTTGACAGTCAAAAGAAACGAGAAAGTGGTTCTAAGATAGAAGAGAAAGTTGCTATTGATAATCTTACAGATATTTATAAATATGCTGATAGATTGAAAAATACTGCAAAAATTTATATTTCAAACGAAGAAAAGTAATTTAACTCTTCTTAAATTCTCCTTCTTTACAGGTTTATATTCTTTTAATTTATTAATATGCGTTATATATACTAATTATTAAGAGGCGATTAAATGGTTTTTTGTAAAGAATGTGGAACTGAAATTGATGATAATGCTAAATTCTGTGCTGAATGTGGTGCAGAGATTATTTTTAAAGAAAATGAACCAAATAAAGAAAATATTTTAGAATCCACTATTCGATGTCCATCTTGTAATTCAATAAATTATAGGGATCAGGTTTCTTGTAGTAATTGTGGAAGAGATTTATCTAATACCTTAGGTTATTTTGAGGGAGGTACACGTTTTAATGTGATCATGAATAGGAACATAGAAATTACTCCTTCTGAACTCATCGTCTACAAAAGAAGTAAAATTGGTGGAAAATCGAAAAAGAATCCTAAGAGATATAATCGAGATGAAATGGAAATTATAGAATTACATAGACATTTACACCAATTACGTTTTATTTATAATGGAAAACTGGAATTTTATAGTGTTTTACCTAAATATGATGATGAATTAAAAAGAATACTTAAAATAGGCCACAAATATGAACAAATCAGTGGTGGAATGCTAAAAGAAGCAAAAGGAGTTAATGGACAACTTGAACTATATGAACATAAAGTGATTATCAGAAGAAAAGGCAAATTAGCTCTTCTTACTCAAGGACTCAAAGGTGATAAAGAGATATTAATTAGTCAAATATCATCTATACAATTTAAAAAACCAAGAAAAACTAATGGATATATACAATTTGCATTTTTAGGAGGATTAGAAGCAAAAAGAGGCATATTTCAAGCTACTGAAGATGAAAACACTGTTGTGTTTAGTAAAGCACGACAACATGATTTTGAAGTGATTAAATCTATGATAGAAGAAAAAATGATGGAACAACAAGGTTTAAGAACATCTATTCCAAATTCTAAACCTGTAACGGATTATGATGAATTAGAAAAACTTGCAGAACTTAAGGATAAAGGGATTATCACTGAAGATGAATTTCAAGCTAAAAAAAAGCAAATATTGGGGCTTTAGAGTAATTTTATGTTGGAGTGGGTTTTCTTGTGGAAAGATGAATTAGAGGAAATATTATTTTCAGGTGATCCTTCTAAAATAAACGCCAAAAAAGCAATAGATTTAAAATATAGCAACATACCAACGTCTTTATATAAATATGGAAAATTTGATGGAAAATCTTTGAATTCATTAGAAAATGATGAAATATGGCTTTCAAATCCTCAATATTTTAATGATCCATTTGATTGTGCGTATACAGTACCTAAGAAACTCCTTACAAATGAATACATTAAACAAAATTTAGAAATTGCTTTATCTGGGCTTGAAGATTATACTTTTACTGAGGAAGAAAAGGATAAATTAAAAACAAGTGAAACAATTATATATGATATAGAATTAATGTGTTTAGAAAAAGATGATCCTGAAAATAAAATAACTCCTGATGAAAGGGCTAAAATTGCTAAAGAAATGGAAAAAAGTTCTGAAGAAGGATACATAGATGTTAGTGAACTTAGAAAAGGAATTTTTATCACCTGCTTTAGCGAAACAAATAAATCTATTTTAATGTGGAGCCATTATGCTAATGATCATCAAGGTTTTTGTGTTGAATATGACTTTAAAGAATTAGGAAGGAATAATCAGATTACACGTTTTCTTTTTCCAGTAATTTATACGAATAAAATTTTTGATGGGGCGAATTTTTTAGATAGTGTTAATGGTGAAATGTTTAACAATGTGTTAGTAGACTTTTTTGATGGTATTTCTGAATTATTAGAAGGTAGGACATTTATTCCTAAATTCAATTTTAATAATATGGGCAATGTCTGTTCTGCAATTAACAAATGTAAAGATTGGGAATATGAAAAAGAATGGAGATATGTTTGTCCTTTTGGTCTTAAGGTAGTTAAACCTAAACCTATAAAAGTCCCCAAACCTAAAGCAATTTATTTAGGTGCAATGGTTTGTAAAGAAAATTGTAAAAAAATCTTAGAAATAGGAAGAGAAAGAAATATTGATGTTTATAAGATGAACATGGAACCTTCAGAGTTTGCTCTTGGATCAAATAAAATTCATGAATGTAGTGATATTCCAAAATGCGAATAATTTTTTCATATTTTAATTAATCTTTGAATAAAATAGTCTTATTTTTATCTTTTGATTCATTATTCAATGAACTTTCAAGCGAAGCTATATAATTACGTTGTGTTTCTAATAATATTGTAAGATCATTAATTTCTTTCTTTAATTGTTCACGTTCAGTCTTTGACTTTAACATATTTCCTATTTTTTCAAAATCTGATTTTCTCAATATTTTAACAAATTCATCTGATTCAAATGGGTTACTTTCGCTTAATGGAATAATGTATTTATCATATTCTATTCTACGTTCTCTCATTTTCTTATCAATAATTATGTTTATATCATTGCATTTCCTGACTCTGGAATCTATAATATCCAATTTGAACATCCAGTATGTACATTGGCGTTATATTTTATGGGTTTTGAGTTAGAGCATTTGAATAGTAAAATTTAAACTTTAACGCTCATGTCCTTGATTATGTACATATTTAAATAGTATAAATTTCATAAAGTATTAACATGAAAAATGAAAATTTAACAGCTAAATTATTTATTCCGGATGATAAGTGAGCTTTAGAAATTTTCAAGTGTATAAGATGGGTAGATGGTGTTTATTGTCCTGAATGCAAATCATTTGACACATACAAAAGGGGATATTTAAACAAAACTAAAGTAAGACGTTACTCCTGCAAAAAATGCGGTAAAAACTTCACAAATTTCACAGGAACTGTTTTTGCCAATAAAAACCTTCCATTAGGTCAAATGTTCTATATTATTGCCAATCTAGATAAAAAAAGCATTAAACGTTTATCTGAAGAGTTAGGACATAAATGGGAAAGTGTTTACCGTTTATCTAAGGATTTTAAGGAATGTTTAGTCAAAAAAACTAGAGATCCTGTCTTATCTGGAGAAATTGAAATAGACGAGATGTATCACTCTTCAGGGCAAAAAGGCGTTAAAAAAAAGAAGCAAGAACAAGAGGACTTAAATTAAGAGGAAGGGGCACTTGGAAAAAGGATAAACCACCAATACTCACTATAGTCCAAAGAACAACAGGAAAAACTATCTTTTCAGTAGAAAAAAATCTTTCCAAACAGTTAATATATTCTAAAATCAAAAAACATTGCCTAAAACCAGTAAAAATATTCACAGATGATTATAAGATCTACACAAAACTTAAAAGGCATAAACTAGTTAAAAAACACAATATAATCAACCATTCTCAACGTAAATACGCTGATGAGGAAAATCATGTTAATAATGCCGAAAACAGACACTCCTTACTAAGACCATTTTTAAACATTTTCCGCGGAGTTTCAAAGAAAAACCTCAACATTTACGTGAAATTTTTCCAATTCACATTCAATAATGGAATTAACTGGTTAGAAAAAGCCTTAAAAATAATATTGAATTCTTGTACACCAAAAAGGAGATGAGCGAACTTTAATTATTAAAATTTTAAGTTTGTTAACATTAGACTGAATTTCCAAAACGAAATATAAAAAGAAGAGTGAATATAATTATTAAACACATTGTAATGGTCTTTTGTATTACATATCACCCACATTTTTACATTAAAAAATGGTAAAATATGTGATACTTAACATCAAAAAATTATTATTTTTTTTCAAAAAAACGGTCAAAACATATATATTGTCAGATTATTGTACTTGGAAATCATTTAAATAGCATATTTTAAAATTATATAATAATTATGGCAGTATATTTATGAATATATGTTCCGTAAGCTGTGCTGCGTATAAATAGTTATATAAACTATATTTGGAGGCATTAAATGAGTACAGAGTTAGAAAATAAAATAAAAGAAGCTTTAAAGGGCGTTAAACCATGGCAAAGAGTACCAACTAATGTTGAAGGAGTGTTCCTGGTTAAAACACCTGCAAATGATAATAGGGAAACAATAATGGTGGAAATAAATCCCTTAAACGAAAGGGGTACCTCCATGAAAAGAAAAGGTCTATTTTTAAAAAGTACCTCTGAATTTGAAGGTTTTGGAAGCGTTTTTAAAAATGATAAAGTCCTGGACCTTTTGGATGCTATTGAAGGTATAGCTGGAGGAGCTAAGAAAAAAGAGATTAGAGCTATTGAAATATAATTATAATTTAAATTCAACTTTTTATTTTTATATTTAACTTTTAATTTACAATTTTAAGCCGCTCATTTTCACAAAATCGAAGCTTTCAAAAACCTACGGTTTTTGATGTTTGCGGAATGTAATTCCGCAACCGTAAAAATTCAAAGAATTTTTACATGCCCCAAAATTCTTCGAATTTTGAGGGATTTTGTGACAGTAAAAAATTGGAAATTTTTTTTTAACGTGTTCACAAAAACCTTCGGCCTTCAAAAATCGAAGCCAACAAACACTCGGTGTTTGTGGTGTAATCAGAGATTTGACAGGTTTTTGAAATTGAAAAAACGAAGCATACGAATCTTCGATTCGTGTTCCAAACCCTTCGGGTTTGAGAGTTTCTTGAACCGCAAAATCGAAGATTTTGCAGGCGACAAACACATCGTGTTTGTTAGCTGTGATTTTTA
>NZ_LMVM01000009.1 GCF_002287175.1 Methanobacterium bryantii
AGGTTCGATTATCAAATTTATGGAAAAAAATAGTCCTTAGACACAGTCTTCTCCGGAGGTGTGTGGGGGTGTGAGGGATGGTTTTAGATATACGAACTGTCAAAAATTCATAGGATTTTTGACGCGTCGAAAATCTTCGATTTTCAATCGCGAAAAATTCCATTTTTCGCATAACGCAAATCGATAGATTTGCAGGATCCAGAAACTAAAACAGACAACGTAACCTTAATTGAAATAACCATGTTCCAGGGAAGATCACTTGCTGCTAAAAAAGAACTTTACAAAGCTATAACTGAAAATTTAGCTCAAAATCCAGGGATAAATGACGATGACATTATAATTGCCGTACATGAGCCGTCTCTAGAAAATTGGGAAGTTAAAGGTGGCAAGCCAGCTAGCGAAGTTGATTTAGGGTTTGAAATTAAAGTCTAAACTACTCTAAAGAAATTATTCTAATTCTTTAATTTTTTTCAGACCATGTTTTATCATTAAATTTAATTGTAAATCGGATTTAAAAGTAAAATGATAAACATTAAATTATTAATTTCTAGAATCCATCATTCTATCATTGAAATCTATATTTTTCCACTTAACGCCTAACATATCTGCCTGCTGCATGAGAATTTTTACAGCATTCTCATTTCCTTTAACAAGTACTAAATCTTCCCCTGCTTCTTTATATTCTGCAAAGGCAATGGTGTTGTAATAAATTTCCTTTTTAATTTCATTTGTTATATTTTCAAGCAGCACTTTACCAACGCCAAGGGTGGGATCACCGTCTTTAAGGTATCTAATTTCATTTGAGACTTTCCTTTTAAGGGTAAAAAGCCTGTTTATAAATAATTCCTCTTCTTTACCATCTTCAACTTCTTTACTCCTGAGCAGATTTATAAATGTATCTAAGAGCTCAGGTAGGGCATATTCATCTTCCATTTTACCGCCTCTTTTAAATTTGAGTTTCCAATTTGTGTTAAGTACAGGTAACATATGCTGTAAAACACGGTATAAGATTGAGTATCAACTTATTTAAACGTTACATTCTTGAAGAAAAATATCGGCGTAAAATACTTAAATTTTAAAATAACACATAATACAAATTTATAAAATGATTTAGTAAGATAACTAATTAAATATTTGTTAAAAAACTATTACGTATCATTTTATAATTAAATAAGCCGTTTTAAAGCTTAAATTAAATTAACACTTTTTATTAAAATATATTAATAAAAAATAAAATTTAAAATTCATCTTAACTTACATTTGAATTATATTTAACTCAAAATCATAGGATAAATTTAATATCTTTTTTTGATAAGGGAGGGGGTTGTAACTAAATGAAAAAAAGGTAAAAAAATATTTAATATTTATGTTGGTAAGACTTTTTTTCCATAAAGTTCATTCAGCACCTCTGCAAGCCCAACGTATATTGCACTAAATCCAGTAAATATCCCTTCATATCCTGCAATTAAAGTTAGCATTGAGTTTCCTGTTATTTCCCCTGCAGATAGCAGGAAAAATAGTACTGCCAGGCTGAGAAATACTACCTGTAATCCCCTGCTTATTTTTAACGTTCCTATAAACATTACAATGGTGAAAAGTCCCCACATGAACAGATACGCTGCAAGTGACACTGCATCCGGTGCAGCTCCAAGGTTCAGTTTTGGTATTATCAGCAAGAACACGAAGGACCACCAGAACAGCCCATATGATCCAAATGCAACCATAGCAAATGTGTTGCCGTTTCGGTATTCCATTAGACTTGCAATAATTTGAGCTATCCCCCCATAAGCAAAGCCCATAGCAAGTATCATACTGTTTAACTCGTAAAATCCCGCATTGTGGAAATTCAAGAGAACTGTGGTCAGTCCAAATGCTATAAGCCCTAGAGGTGCAGGATTTGCAGGAGTATGTTTTGAAAGCTTCCTCCCATCTATAGTTATGGTTGCAAAATCATCTTCAACTATTTTTACACCTCCTTTTTTGCTTTAAATTATTCTTCAAGTGTTGAAATATCACCTACGTCTTCTCCCCTGTCTCTTGCCCTTAAAACTCTCCTCATGATTTTTCCACTTCTTGTTTTTGGGAGTGAATCTACCTGCTTAATCTGCCCCAAAACTGCAACAGGACCCAATTCATACCTTACATGTCTGCTTAATTCTTCGATTAACTGGGTTTTAAGTTGGTATCCTTCTTTTAATATTACAAATGCTTTGATTACTTCTCCTTTTATTGGATCTGATTTACCAATGACTGCTGCTTCTACCACTGCAGGATGGCTTACAAATGCAGATTCAACCTCAGAAGTACCTATTCTGTGCCCTGCAATTTTTAAGACGTCATCTGATCTTCCCTGGATCCAGAAATATCCGTCTTTATCTTTCCTTGCTATATCTCCTGCCGTATATACACATCCTGGAACTTCCTTCCAGTATGTGTTAATAAATTTCTCTTTATCATTGTAGAGTGTTCTAAACATTGCCGGCCACGGTTTTTTGATTACTAAAAGCCCGCCTTTTCCAACAGGCACAGGGTTTCCCTCATCATCAACTACATCCGCGTCGACACCAGGCAATGCCATTGTAGCTGAACCGGGTTTAAGTGGAGCTATAGGTAATGGGGAAATCATGTGCATCCCGGTCTCAGTCTGCCACCATGTATCCATAATAGGGCATTTTTCTTTTCCCACATTTTTGTAAAACCACATCCATGCTTCGGGATTTATTGGTTCTCCAACTGTTCCAAGAATTTTTAGTGATGAAAGGTTGTAGAGACTAGGATATTTGCTTCCAAATCTCATAAGGTGCCTTATTGCAGTTGGAGCTGTATAAAGCTTTGTTACACCGTATTTTTCAACAACAGCCCACCATGCTCCTGGATTTGGGTAGTCAGGTGCTCCTTCATATACAAGAGTTGTTGTACCTAAAAGAAGCGGCCCGTAGAGTAAGAAACTGTGTCCTGTAATCCATCCAATATCTCCTGTACACCACCATAAATCTCCATCATGAATATTGAATACATTGTTAAGCGTTGTTGCTACCCCTACCATGTATCCTGCAGTTGTATGCAAAACTCCTTTAGGTTTTCCTGTACTTCCAGAAGTATAAAGGATAAATAACGGATCTTCAGCATCCATTTCCTCTGCTTCCAGTTCGGCTGGTTCTCCTTCAATAAGTGTTTCGTAAAATATTTCTCTTCCACTTAACTCAGACATTTCTATAGGGATTCCAGTGTGTTTTACTACAACTACAGTCTCAACAGTCGGGCACTGCAGCATTGCTTCATCTGATACTCTTTTTAAGTCTATAATTTTCCCTCTTCTAAATGTCCCGTCTGCAGTTATCAAAATTTTCGCATTACAATCATTTATTCTTTCAACAAAAGATCCTACACTTAATCCAGAATAAACAACACTGTGTATTGCTCCGATTTTAGTACAAGCAAGCAGTGCAACCATGAGTTCTGGACACATAGGGAGATATGTTGAAACTACGTCTCCTTTTTTAACACCTAAATTTTTAAGCGCATTTGCAAATTTGTTTACTTCCCGGTACAGCTCATAATATGTTAATTTTTTCTCATGTCCTCTTTCATTTACGTATAAAACTGCAACCTGGTTTCTTTTGTCAGTTTCAATCCATCTATCCACAGCATTATATGCCATGTTGATTTTACCGTTTACAAACCACTTGTAAAACGGTTCATTACTATCATCAAGTATTTTATCCCACTTTTTAAACCATACAAATTGTTCTGCCTTTTCTGCCCAGTATTTCTCAATATCTTTTCCTTTTTCAATTTCTAATTCCCAGTCTTTCACGTGCAGTACATCAACTATTTCTTGGCCTGGTTTGAAAACTCTTTCTTCGTTCAGCAGGACATCTGTATCATGTCTCATAACTTTTTTCACCACTTTTTTGTTTCACTCGAAAAAAAAGTTTTCGAGGTTATAAAAATTTTTAATTTTTATACCCCAAAACTTTCAGCTTTGAGGTTGTAAAAATCTATGATTTTTATGCCCCAAAACTTTCGAAAATCTACGATTTTCGATGTTTACGACGCAAAGCATGCAAATCTATGATTTGCCGCATCAAAAATCTTTGATTTTTGATAGCTTCCTAACCGCACAAAACAAAGTTTTGTGCATGTTTGCAAAACCATGTTTCGCAGCCGGAAAAATTTTCAATTTTTCCATGCTGCAAATCTTTGATTTGCAGACTTTCAATTTCGAGGTTTTTCAAAGTATGGTGATTAATAAGTTTTTATTGATATTTATATTTTACTATTATTAATCATTATAAATATTGATTAATCATGATAAATATTAAAATTAAATAATAACTATCCACGGGTTAAAATATTAATTAAAAAGTAGTTGAAGGTAAAAATAAAAATAAACTCTAAAATTAACAAAAAAACTGCTTTAAAGTAAGCATCACATGTTTTATAAATTATTTAATAAAATCAAAAATAAAAATCTATTTTTTACCCAGCATTTTATCTACTGAATCTTTAATAGGATTCAACCATGGCTTTAATGCTTCTTTAGTACTGTTTTTATTAGTACTGGCGGTATTTTTATTTTCCTCATCGTAATTATTATATGCTTTATTTCGGTTAATTACAAAATCATTGAGCCAATCTGCCAGTTCATAATCGTGAAGGTCTTCAAAAAATACCCATGCATAGCCTTCATGTTCACTGCTTAAATTGAGGTAACCCTCTATAATTTCACCAGACATTACAATGTGAATAGCCCTTATTAACGGTAAATTCTGCTCACAAACCCCTACAACATGATCTAACTTAATCTTTAAATTAGTTTCTTCGTAGACTTCTCTTCTAAGGGCCTGGTCAAAAGATTCACCGGAATCTACTTTTCCTCCAGGAAGTTCCCATTTTCCGGGGTTAGTTTTAGAACTGGTGGAACGTTTAATAATTAAAATTTTACCCTTCTCATCAGTTAAGAGAACCCTTACTGCCAGACCAAAAACGTATTCTATCATTTTGATTAACCCATATTCCTGTTAGTATAATAAATGACGTGACTTTTTAAACTTATAAGTTTTAGGTATTAAATTTACCCATTTAATTTGAGGAAAATTTCTAATTTTCCGAAACATTCAAAAGCTGTCAAAATGGAAGATTTTGACGCGAAAAAAACTATGTTTTTGTTAGCTTCGCTTTCGAGGGCCCAAAAAATATTGAAACTTGCAAAACTTAAGGTTTGCGTCCCAAAAAAATCGAAGATTTTTTTAGGAATATTTTTTTGGATGTTGAGGAAATCTGTGATTTGCAAACATTCGAAAATTTAAAAAATTTTCGAAAGCTCAAAGCACATCGATAAATTATCTTATTAAATAATTAGTCAAAAGTATTTGGTCATTCATTCATTATAATATTCATTCTCTATTTACCTATATTAATACTCTTATTTCTAGACTAAGTTAAATAAATAAGATATTGTACCATAAAATTTGGTATTTAAAACAAAGTTTCTTAAAATTAACATTAATACACATAATATTTTGCATTTAGTTATATATAAAACTTATAGATCATTTAAATTTAGAAATAGCAGCTAATTTTAATTTATTTAATAATTTAAAAAGAAAAGAAGAAAATGATGTATAAATTTACATCATTGGTGGCATTCCACCAGGCATTCCGCCCATACCTCCCATATCAGGTGCGGCACCGGTACCTTTGGTAGCGATAACGTCGTCAATACGGAGGATCATTTCAGTAGCTTCTGCTGCAGACTGTATAGCCTGTTTTTTAACTCTTTGTGGTTCAACAACACCAGCCTGGTACATATCAACTACTTCTCCAGCGAAAACATCTAATCCTATGTAGAATGATTTTTCGTGTGCTGCTCTTAAGTCTACAAGAGCGTCGATGCTGTCTAAACCTGCGTTTTCAGCGAGTGTTTTTGGAACAACTTCTAAAGCTTCTGCAAATGCTGCAACAGCTAACTGTTCTCTTCCACTGATTGAGTCAGCGTATTCTTTTAATCCTTTAGATATTGCTATTTCAGGAGCTCCTCCACCAGCAACAACCTTTTTGTCTTCTACTGTGGATGCAACAACACCAATTGCGTCTTCAACTGCTCTTTCAATTTCTTCTGCAACGTGTTTTGTACTTCCCCTGAGTATTAAAGAGACAGCTTTAGGGTCTCTGCAGTCTTCTATGAATGTTAAAACTTCATCGAATATTTTCTTTTCGTATACGAGACCAGCTTCTCCTAAATCTTCTGGTTTTAAGTCATCGATGTTAGTTACAACTGTAGCACCAGTTGCTTTTTCGATCCTGCTCATGTCGGATTTTTTAACCCTTCTAATTGCATATATACCGTTTCTTGTGAGGTAGTGCTGTGCGAGGTCATCGATACCTTTTTGACAGAATAAAACATTTGCACCGGATGCAATTATTTTATCTACCATGTCCCTGATCATCTGTTCTTCATTTTCAATGAATGCCTGCATTTGAGCAGGGTCTGTTAAACTTATTTTAGCATCAGTTTCAAGGTCTTTTACTTCAATTGGGTATTTAACAAGTGCTATTTTAGCATCTTCCATCTGTTTTGGCATTCCAGGGTCAGTCCTGCCTTTGTCTACAACAACACCGTTTACTATCATTGATTCGTTGACAGATTCTCCTGAAATCCTCTGAATATTTATGTTATCAGTGTCTACTTCTCCATCTTCTTCAACCTGTCTTACAGCGTCAACTACGAGTTCTGCCAGTGGTTCTCTTGCAGCTTCGGATCCTTTACCTGTCATTGCAGTCATTGCAACTTTAAGGAGAGTATCACGGTCGTCAGCTTCAAATGATATTAAGTTTAATAATTCTTGAGCTTTTTCTGCTGCCTGCCTGTAACCGTTAGCTACAACAGTTGGGTGTATGTCCTGGTCCAGTAATCCTTCTGCTTTTTTAAGTAATTCACCAGCTATGATTACTGCTGTTGTTGTTCCGTCCCCTACTTCGTCTTCCTGTGTTTTTGCAACTTCTACAAGCATTTTAGCTGCAGGGTGTTCGATATCCATTTCTTTTAAGATTGTTACACCGTCGTTGGTTACAACAATATCTCCAAGGGAGTCTACAAGCATTTTGTCCATTCCCTTAGGACCTAAAGTAGTTCTTACAGTTTCTGCAAGGAGTTTCCCTGCGGTAATATTTACTCTTTGAGCGTCTCTTCCTAATAATCTGTCTGTACCTTCTGGAAATATTAAAATTGGTTGGTTTCCACCACCTAATTGTGCCACATTAATCACCTCAAAATTTTTTTGAAATTTTGGGTTCAGGAAATTTTAATCATAAGATTGAAATTTTCCTCAACCTCTAATTTTTTGAAAGTTAGAAAAATCTCATTTGAGATTTCCTTTAGAATTCTATTCTTTGTATTTTATCAATGGGTTAGAGGTTCTATAAATAATTTGCGCATACTGGTTTAAAACAATTGTTTATAATTTAAGAAAAAAATGTGAATATATGCTGTAAATTAAGGTTATTTTTCATTTAAAATTAAACAATAGTTAATATTTATCCCATTTTTCAATTCAAATGTTCATTAGGATCTATTTTAAGTTTATATACTTCTATTTCATTCCTCAATTTCGTATTCAAATTCAAAGAAGGGTTCCCCTCTGATTTCATCCGATAAAAGATGCTCCATTTCATGTGAAACACCATACGCATTTGAACCTGTAAAGTTAAAAGGCCCTTCAACTTTTTTAAGCCTGATTTTTTTAGTCAGGGGATTAAGTGACGCTTTTATTGCATATTCGGCCTCAATTGTTGTCTTATATGGTCTTTTTACAATTTCTCTTTCCTTTTTATTTCCACATTTTTCAAGCCTGTAAATTATCCCTTCTTGATTTAAAATCACAGGATTTAAAAATAGAAATACATTTTCAAGGGTGTAACCTATCATTTTTTCCTCATCAAAACGGGTGATCTTTTCTTTTATAGCCATGACATTGGTAGATTTTACTTTAAGGCTCCAATCTCCCCCAAACTTAATTGAAAAAAGTAAAGGCAAAAATACATCCTGAGGAATTTTAAGTTTTTCTATGACTTCTTTTTCCATTAAATTAAATGATAATTGTTTTTTAAAATCTTCTACCTCTCCTATCTAAACACTCCCCATTTAATTTATTATCTGCTGAATTCACTTTAAACTTGATGTATGAAAGTTTAATTTGAATTAAATTTTCAGCCTAATCGTGAGTTACACAACACCATATAATTTATGTATTTACCAAATAATAAACACTGCAGAAATTTAAAAAGATCAAAATTTAATTATTTTATTTTAATTGATTGGTAAAAATATATACTACTTCTAATACTTATTATGCCTTTATTATATACTTTGTTTTAAAATTAAAATCATTACTAAACGTTGTATGAAATATACTTCCATTATTATTTGAATTGATCAGTATGTTAATGAAAATAAATTTCACCATCTGCATATACAGTTTATATAATCATATAATATACATTATACATTAATTTTATTTTTTAACTAAACATTATTCAATATTTAAGAGAAAGCTTTTTATTGTATTAATTATAGATAAAGACAAGTCAAAGAAATTTGTTATATAAAACCACATGTGGAGGTGCAGTTGTTTGAAAACAAAAATAGGAGCCATCCTACTCATAATTTTAGCGACATTAGGCTTTTCTGAAACAATAGCAGCTCAACATGTTGCAGAAGAAGAGCATTCACGCAGAAAGACACACGGACCAGCTAGAAACAACGCTGTCATAAACCATCTGAAAATACACAGTAAACCCATAAAGCATCGTTACAATTATTTTCAAATGTGAAAAAAGACAAAGACCACAAAAAAACTAAATGAAAATATGCCTATTTTTTTTAAACTTTTAGTTATTATTCAACGAGAGATATCTATCCAATATCTTATTTACAGTGGTAATCAAATTTGAAAAATTGAATGATTCGCTTGTTTTTATATTTAATCTAACGTTTTTTAAATTCATATTCATCTGTTTTCTAACTTTTAAATTAGTTTCACACATCTAAATTAGTAAATAGTTATATCTTTTCTATTTTTAAGAGCGAAAACAGAACTGGACGAAATATAAAAATGTAGTTAGTACATTATAATGACGGTTAACTATATAATTCTGTACTAACATTAAATTGTAATGGTGATTAAAAATGCCTAAATGGGTAAGTGGAAAAGAAATAAGCAAAGAAGAAGCAGAAAACTCGCTAAAAAATCTGGTTGAAACTGTATGTTTTAAATGTGAAACCCACAGCGATGAATGCTCACTTGCAAAAGCTGCTGCAGACATTAAAAACATGACAGAATAATTAAAATATTTAAAGCAGGTAAAAAAAACCTCCCATTTTTTCCTTTTTTTAAATTTAGTTAATATTATTTTTTAAACTATTCAATTTAAATAATAAATATCTATAAAATAGCATTTCAGACAATGTGACTGTTAATTATTATAAAAAAATTGAAATTATACTATACTTGCAGATATAATTATAATTCCGCAGATTGCTAGTACAAAACATAAGATATAGTAAAGATTCCTTTTAGATTTGTAATTGAGATATTTGTCTGCCAACGATTTTTTATGATTAAACTGCCTACACTGCTAATTAAATAACATGAATACGCTATAAAAAATAATCCAACTATAAAACTAATAATTATCATAATAACTAGTTTAAAACGGATTATATAAACTATTGCGTTTTGCATTACTTTTTTCAATCTAATAAAAAGCGGAATAATTCCAAATATTAAATTATATATATAATACGGAGTTTTATATGCACATATCAGTTAAAACAAAGTTTATACATACTCAAAGGAGAGAACTTGAATGTTAGCAGGAATACTAATTTGAATGCTCCATTACAGAAAAAAACAGCCATTTATATTAAATATAAAAAATAACCTTCAAACCATAATTTTCATGTTATACTCAAACAAGTTTTAAACTAGCTGCAACTTACTTTTTAAGTTATTCACTATAATTATTGATTAATTTTATAGAAAAATAGGGAAATAATATGATATAATTCGTCTAGTGTTATTTAAATAATAGAACTTATAAAAATTCATATATTGGATTAGTTATAAATGAACTAAAAGTGAATTGTTTTAAAGGAATATTAAGTAATCATTTAAATTGATTTTAACTTATTGTAAATTAGAGGATGACAGAATGCCAGTTATAACATTTGAGTATGATGATCTTTATAAAATTTTAGGAAAGGAAATCCCCAAGGACGAATTAATAGATCTTCTACCTATGATTTCAAGCGATATAGAAGATTATGATGATAATGAGATTAAGGTAGAGTTTTTTCCAAACCGCCCAGACCATTTAAGTGTTGAAGGGGTTGCCAGGACACTTAAAGGATTTTTAGGTATGAAAAAAGGTCTGCCTGAATATGAAATAGAGCCTTCTGGAATAAATGTTGAAGTTGATCCTGATTTAGGCGATATAAGGCCATATATTGCTTTTGGAATAGTTGAAGGAGTGGACCTAACCGGAAATAAGTTAAAACAGGTCATGGAATTCCAGGAAGACCTTCACTGGGTTATAGGAAGGGACCGAAAAAAAGTTGCAATTGGAATTCATAATTTAGATGTTATAAAACCGCCTTTTTTCTATGAAGCCGCAGATCCAGATAAAGATTCATTTGTACCCCTTGAATGTATTCAAGAGATGACTTTAAATGAAATACTGCATGAACATAAAAAAGGGAAGGATTATGCTCATTTACTCGAAAAATTCGATAAATATCCCCTTATAGTAGATTCTAACGGTGATGTGCTTTCAATGCCACCTATAATCAATGGGGAACTTACCAAACTCACAGAAAATACCAGAAATATTCTTGTTGATGTTACTGGAACTGATGAAAAAGCTGTAAATTATGCCCTTAACATCATCATGACTTCCTTTGCCGAGGTAGGAGGCAAGTTAAAGTCTATGAATGTAATTTATAAAGACCGGCAGGTTCAAACACCTGATTTAACTCCAAAGAAAAAAGAAGTAAGTGTCAGCAATGCTTCAAAGAAAATTGGAATAGACCTCACTGCAGAAGATGTAGTAGATTTCCTTGGAAAAGTTAGAATTGGAGCCGAAATTAAAAGTGAAGACATAGTTAAAGCTGTAATTCCCGCATACAGAATAGATATCTTACATGAAGTTGATATTATTGAAAATATTGCTATAGGGTACTGCTTTAAAAAAATAGGGTCTGAGCTACCTGAAATTGCAACCATAGCAGAGGAAGATAAAGGTGAAACTTTTGACAATGTGCTAAGGGAAATTTTAATTGGAATGGGCTTTATTGAAACAATGAGCCTTATGCTTACCAGCGAAAAAGTGCATTATAAAAACATGATGCTTGCTGAGGATGAACGTGTAACTGTAGCCCAACCAATATCAACAGACAGGACCATGTTAAGAAAGAACCTCTTACAGGGGTTAATGGAATTTTTAGAAGATAACAAACATGAAGAACTCCCACAAAAGATTTTTGAAGTTGGAACTGTTGTATTTTTAGATGAAACATGCGAAACATGCACTCAGGATTATAAAAAGTTAGCAGGGGCTATAACTCATTCTACTGCAAACTTTACAGAAATCAAATCTACAGTTGCAGCATTATTCGTAAATCTTGGGCTTGAAATGAATATTGAAAATTACAACCATCCTTCTTTTATAAAAGGGAGATGTGCAAAAGTTAAAGGCAGTATTAACTGGAAATCTGAAAAGATTGATGTTACAGGTTACTTTGGAGAAGTCCATCCAGAAGTTATAACCAATTTCAACCTGGAATACCCAGTTATTGCATTTGAAATCATGTTTAAAAACTCTGAATTATTTTAAGTAAAGGGTTTAAACAACTTCATTATTTAACTTTTTTTAGATGCGATATACATTACTATTTTTTTAATTTTATTTTCAGTCAAAACCCTAATTTTGTATTAAATAGTAATCTTTTATCATTGTACTAATTCATTAACACGCTACTATCCATTTATCTTTAATAAAATAATCTTAATCCATCATTAAACCATGATATTTTATCAGTTTATGTGCTAATTCACTAACACGCTACTATCCATTTATCTTTAATAAAATTTTAATTCATATTAAACAGTAATCTTTTTATACCCTTATGTGTTAATTTATTAATAACATATTTGGAGGCAAATAAGATGACATTTGCTAAATGGGTAAAAATTATTTTGAAAAATCCTGTAATTAAAGATAAAAGAGAAACTGATGAACTTATTTATACGGTTGGAGAATCTTTCGATAAAAATCTTGGTAAAATAAACCAGATCCATATAAATGGAGACCAGATAGTTATTTCATGCAATTCGCCAGAAAATAATGAGATGATATCTGTGGGTATACCCATAAATTCCAATGTTTTGAAATATTACTATGGTAAAAATTCTATGAAAATTTCCTGAGAACCTCAAATCTCGGTTATAATTTATGTCAATTATTTTAATCTTATTTTTTTATTTTAACTACAAGCTATCCAAATACAGCACAAATACTATTTAAAAACTTTAATTAACAATAAACAGTTTAGTCTATTTGCCCATAACTGTAATTACAAATTTTCTATTTCTCGGACCGTCAAGTTCAACGAAAAAAACACTCTGCCATGTCCCTAAACTTAAATGACTATTTTCTACAGGAATAGTTTCACTACTTCCAATAAAAAAAGATCTTATATGTGAATCCGCATTGTTATCTATCCTATCATGTAAATAGTTATTATTCTCTGGAATTAAAGATTCCAGGGCATTTTGAAAATCTTTCACCAGTCCAGATTCATTTTCATTTATAACTATTCCCGCGGTTGAATGCCTGGCAAATATATTAATCACACCATCTTTTATTTTACCTTTAGTTAGAATATCATTAATATCCTGTGTCATGTCTATAATTTCAACCCTCTTGTTTGATCCTTTATTTAATACGAATTTTTCCATCTCCATATGCTCACCTTTTATAGATAATATTCTGCTTAATTTAAATTAAATCCAAGTATTTGATAGAAAAATACTAAACACATTTTTATCCATTTTACTTCTATTGTAGTAATATTCATTTTAAACGTCTTAAACCCTAAAAATTAATTATTATGTTTGCCTACTCAAATTAGCAACATGTAACAAAGTTTACAGTAACATTTTGAGATTTTAAATGTTCAACACACTCTTCAAGGGAAGATCCCCTGAACACGATATCTTCTTCTCGAAGTTGATCCATAGATTTATCTTCATCCAGAATGCTGTTGAGCTTTAGCACTATGAAATCACCAGATACCTCACGAATAATTTTAATAGATTCTAACTTTTTTTCATCAGTTGGAACCCAATCAAATGGATCAAATCTATCTGGAAAGCGTCTTGACTTTCTTAATCTAATTATTTTTCCTTTTAAATTTTCTAGACTCATAAAATCACCATTTACTGATTTATTTTGTTTTCATAAAAATAAATATTTATCTATTCCTTATTTTAATTTTTAAATTTATTAAACCATTTAAACCAAAAAAGAGGTAAATATTAACATTTGAACTTAATTAAAGGTCAATTATCAATATAAAATGCAACTGACAAAAAATAACCTGCAGGTCATGGGGACCAATTATTTAATAGTTCTATCTAAACTAGCAATATTGTGCTGTTTAAAAGTATAAAAAATGTAAATCTTCATTTTTTAGGTAATAGAAAAATAATAAAAAGGTAAAAATATTATTTGAATCTAAAAATACTATATATTAATTGTTATAGAAAAGGTGCTTTCTCATAAATCAATAGTACCTATTTCATATCATGGCATACTATATTCTTCCCGATAAACTGGCATATAAACTACAGGAATTACTGAAATCTAAAAATACATGATTTAGACCCATCTGCTATGGCTGTCCTTTGATCTACATTTCCTTCAAATTCTATCCATTTAAAGCTGGAATTCATAATTGCATAACAGTTAAGGCAAAAAACATGTTTCTTTTTAGCATCCTCTTTCCATGGGCAGTTTAAAAATTCTATATAATATCCCTGATCATTAAACAGGAGTTCATTTTGTATGCCAAACCCGTTAAATAGATCAGATAGCCATGTAAGGTAATATTTAAATAGGATGTCCGGATCCTCGGTTAATTCATCGCCCATTTCTTCATCAAAATTGGGTTTAAATTCTTCTTCTAACCGTTTTTCAAGTATGTTTAAAAGCATATCTTTAAGTTTTTCTTGGGAAGCTTCAGCATATTGGGGCAGAGCAGTTAAAACAAAGTCATAGTAGTCAGCCAATATTTTTCTCTTGATGTTTTCACTGTTTCTCTTTTCTGATTCATGCTTGTAAAGCGCCATCTCAATATGAGCTTTCATTTCGCTTGTTCTAAAGGGTTTAACCATATATCCATAAGGTTCTGTTATCCGTGCACGTTTTAATATTTCATCATCAGAATATGCTGTTAAATAGATAACTGGAATATCCAAATCATCATGTATGTGTTGTGCAGCTTGAATACCATCCATATCCCCTTTCAATACTATATCCATCAATATCAAGTCAGGCCGTAATTGTTTTGCATGTTTGATTGCTTCTTCGCCCCGATCAACTGTGTCTACGACGTTATATCCCAGATCTATTAATTTCTGTTCAACAGCCATTGCCATAATGACCTCATCTTCAACTATCATAATTTTTTTGCCAGACATTGAATGCCTCCTTATATCTCTAATTCTTTAAATGTAATTTTAAATTCAGTACCTTCAGATGTATCCAGCTCTATAATTCCATCTATTTGTTTTGTAATCCTATTAATAAGCTCTAAGCCCAATGTGCCTGTTTTTTTATAATCTAAATCTTTTGGAAATCCTATTCCATTATCTTTAACGATTAATTCAAATTTATCACTGATTTTATGGAATATTACTGTGATCCTGGCGTTTTTATTTACAGACTCTTGAACTGTATTAGATGAACTGATGGATGTTAAATCTTCAAACCTGCAGTTGAAAGCTGCAGAGCTGGCAGATGTTCCATCTGATAGTCCACAACTGGAGGTTACAGGGAAAGCATATTTTAAACTGTTGGTTAGTAACTCATTTAATATCAGGCCCAATGGAATTGCAGTATCTATATCTAACATTATATTTTCCACATCAGTAATCAGGTTAATCTGTCCAGAAGCATTTACATATGTATTAACTAAATCAGTTGCCAGAGTACAGATATAATCTCCAAAATCAATGCTTTTAAGGTCTGATGATTGATAAAATCTTTCATGTATAAGTGCCATTGAATTTGCTCGATTTTGACTTTCTCTGAAAAAATTAAAATCCGTTTTATCCTTGATATAATGGGACTGAAGCTCAAGTAAATTCGATATCATAATAAGATTATTTTTAACCCTGTGATGGATTTCTTTTAAAAGCATCTCTTTTTCCTGCAAAGCTATCTGTAACTCAATTTTACTTCTTTTAAGTTCAGTTAACTCATCACGTTCTGTGATGGCTCTTAAAATTGCAGGTACTAATTTTGTAAGATTATTTTTAAAGACATAATCTGTAGCGCCTTTTTTCAGCATGTCCACCGCAAATTCATCTCCTATTTTTCCACTTACAAAAATAAATGGAACTTCAGGGACTATTTTTTTAGCAATTTCTAAAGCTGAAACACCATCAAATTTAGGAAGAGAATGATCAGCCAATATCACATCTGGTTTAAATATATTAAGCCCTTTAATGAAATCTTCCTCTATTTCTACCTGTTTAGATGTGAATTTTATACCTTCACGGCGCAATTCGTATTCTATTAACTCAACATCATACTGAACATCTTCCAGTATAATGATCTTAAATTCTTCTTTCATTTAATCTCCCACTTAAAACCTTTTTTTATAGTTCAATTCGTTAAATCTTATGCGGAACGCTGTTCCGCCATTTCTTTCTAATTCTACTGATCCTTCCAACTGATTTATAAGCATATTCACCAGTTGCAGCCCTAATGTTTGTATATTTCCAAAATTGATATCATCTGAAAGGCCAATACCATTATCCGCAGCAATAAGTTCCAAACATTTATCATGCATGTGAAAACTTACAAATACTTTTCCAGACTTGTTATCAGGAAATGCATATTTCAAGCTGTTAGAAACCAGTTCGTTTATTATTAATCCGCATGGAATTGCAGTTTCAATATTTAAAAAAACTTCTTCTGCATCAATAATAAGTTTAATATTGTTTTTTACACCATAAGAGTAAAATAAATCTTGAACCAGATTTTTTATGTAATTTGAGAAATCTATATTTGCCAGATCAGTAGATTGATACAGCATATCATGAATCATAGCCATTGATTTAACTCGATCTTTACTCCCCCGTAAAACATTAACTGTTTCTTTGTGATCAACGTAATTTACCTGTAGATCGAGTAAACTTGAAATTATCTGCAGGTTATTTTTAACTCGGTGATGTATCTCTTTTAAAAAGAGTTCTTTCTCTTCAAGTGATGTTTTAATATCTTTTTCTATTTTTTTTCGGCGGCTTATATCGCGAAAAACAACTTGAACCACACTTTTGCTGTTGTAGGTAAATCCAGTTGCTAAAACTTCAACATCGATTGGTGTTTCGTCTGCACGTAAAAATTTTTCTTCAATTGGCGGAAGTGTCTCACTATTTTTTAACATTTTTTGTACTCGTTCCATTACAGTTTTATGGTATTCACCATGTATAAATTCAATTAATGGAATATTCGTGAATTCTTCAGGATTTTTTATCCCTAAAAGTTCCATTGCAACTGTATTTGCTGATATAACTTTATTACCATCATGAATGACAACTGCATCAAAAGAATTTTCCAGTAGTTCACGGTAGCGGGTTTCACTTTCCTTTAATGACTTTTCTGTTTTTTTACGTTCACTTATATCTAAAAAAGATACCACACAATTTTTAGTATTGGGAATTAATGCAACGGTTACATAGACATCCTTAATGTTGCCTTGCTTATTAATTAATTTAGTTTCATAATTTTGAGGGACTGATTCAGGGTTAATTTTTCTTAAGCTATGATACTTCCTTACCATTTCTAAGTCTTCTTCAGCTATAAGGTCTATCCAGCTTTTTTTACCTTCCATTTCCTCTTTTAAATACCCTGAAAGCTTTTCAAATTCACTATTTGCAAGGGAAACAACAGTATCTTCTCCAAATATTAATGTAGCAGTTCCAGTATTTTCAAAAATAGTTCTGTAATACAGTTCTGACTTTTTAAAATCCGTTTCTGCTTTCTTACGCTTTGTAATATCTGTTATAAATCCCTCTAATGCAATTAAATCTCCTTCTGAAGAGAATATACCTTTTCCCTGCTCCCAAACATGTTTTATCTTTGAATCTGCTGTAATTATTTTATAAGTAATCTTAAAATGTTCATTTTCTTTTAAAGCTTTTTGAATGATATCCCATACCATTTGCCTATCTTCAGGATGTATTAAATCCATGTAGGAAATATTTTCATTCATAATGAGGTCTTCTGGTTGATACCCTGTTAGTTCCAAGCAACTATCACTTACAAATTCCATTGTCCAGTTGAGATCATTCCGGCATCTGTAGACTACTCCAGGTAAGTTACTTATTAAAGTTTCAAAAGTACGTTCATTCTCTTTTAAAGCTCTTTCTGTTAATTTAAGATTATAAATCTCTTTTTTTGCATTTCCATATAAATTCTTATTTTTTTGTAAAATCATTGCCTGGTGAAGAAATATCAGAAAAATACTAATCCCAACTACCAATTCAATATATATCAAATTTGGAGAAGTTAAGCTGTAATTGGCCCATATAATTAAGAAAAATGATACCAATATAACACATAACGGCAAATAAAACGAAAAATTTGAACTTATTATCCCATATTTAAGCGTATTTACCTTAATATTCTCTGCATGGGACTGAGTTATTTCTGAAATCCTATCTTCATCTGAATTAGAGATAAGACAGGAACTAAAAATGAATTCAAATAATCCCCTTTTTTTAAGCATAGAGAGCCTTTATATTCACATGATTTTATATTTAAATAAGTTAAATGTGCAGTATGTCACGAGAATTATCAAAATAGCTGAAAATTATATTATAATTTACAGTTTTATAGAGCTTATTTCAAAATTCAGGGCACATAAACTATATTTAAAAGCATATTTACTGTATCATAATTATTTAAGACACTATTATACATTATATTTCAGTTAGTATCCATAATAATATAAATCATTAATTATCCAGAATGGTAACTGCATAATATTAATTTTAACTATTTAAATGGTTTAGTTATTTATTTTATCTAATAATCCATGAAACACCTTAAAAAAAACTTTTATATAAATATTTTCTCGCAATAACAATAATTGGAATCATCCGAAGCATATGTTTTATAGTATCAAAATTAATAATTCAAATTAATATCTAAAAGTAATTAGCCTATGTTTAAGTTTCAATCCTTAAATTTGAGCTTATAAAAATTAATTAATTTAAAGGAGAAAAACAATTTTATGATGGATTTTGCTGCTTATTTTGGTAACTTGGCAGTTAACCTTATTGGAACCCTTGGTTATCTTGGTGTTGCAATTGGAACTGCATTCTTTCCAAGTGAGATAATAATGCCTTTAGCAGGGGTTGCCGTTTCCCATGGAAAAATGACGCTCTGGGGAATAATAGCTGCAGCACTCATAGGAGATGTTTCAGGTGCTTTAATCATTTATGGCATAGCATATATAGGCGGAAGACCTTTAATGGAAAAATACGGCAGATACATACTTATTGACCAGGATAAACTTGAGCAGGCAGACTCATGGTTTGAAAAATACGGACCTGAAGCAGTCCTGATAAGCAAACTTTTGCCTATAATGGGGAGAGTCATATCTGTGCCGGCTGGAATTGCCAAAATGAGCCTTAAAAAATTCATTGTTTACACTTTTATAGGTACTGTACCATTTGCAGTTACTTTAGGATATTTAGGAGTACAGTTAGGTATTAAATGGCCTGTTATAAAAGAATATCTTGATACGTGGGATATAGTAATAGTTGCAGTTGTTTTTATAGGTATCTTGAGTTATTTAATATATAAAAGACGCATCAATACAAAATAAGGATTATTTGTTCCATAATCAAACCATAAAAGAAGGAATCTGATAAAAATAGCCAGGCAGTGTCATATGGTATTTTTTAGTAATTCATTTATCAAGCTCAGTTAAGTCCGTCAAAATTCTCCTGACTATCATATTACCCACTATATCCGTTAATGTTCGAGATACAGCAAGTAAGTCTTGATCCAGCGGCCCAGTCATTCTCTCTTTAAATTGATTTAATTCACTATCAGTAACGGTTACTGTATACTCCCTAGTTTTCTTTTCCTCATTTACTTTATGTTTAAGCTCCATTTTTATCCCACCTATGCAAATATAACCTATTTCAAATTAAGTGCCATAAAATGATTTAAATTCTAAACAATGGATTTAGATCACGAAGCATTGCAATATTTGGGTTAAAGACACGTTTAAAAATAATTTCCACTACAGTTCATATACTGGAAATTCTATAGACAAATAATAAAGTTTGGTCCTTTTTAAGCTTTAAAACATCATTACATACTTTTATTCTTAATTAATTTAATATCTTACTAATTATATAATAAGTAATAAAAGGTGGTATTCCATGACTGAAGAATTAGTTCAGATGTTAAAAAATGATCATGATAACGTTAAAAATCTCCTAAAGGAAGCTTCAGATAAAGAAGATAGTTCTAAATTTAGAGAAATTAAACATCAGCTTAATATACACATGGAAGGTGAAGAAGAATATTTTTACCCAAGATTAAAACATATGGATGAATATGGAGTAAATCAGAGTTTTAAAGAACATGAAAAAGCCAGGAAAATGATTAAAGATATGGAAGAAATCCACTGGAAAGATAAAGAATGGATGAAAAAACTAATGGAGTTAAAAAAAACGGTAGAAGCTCATTTTGAAAAAGAAGAAAACATGATATTTCCTGAAAGTAAAAAACTCAGTACTCTTCAAAGAGAAGAAATAGCTCAAAATATAGAGAAAGAAAAGATGCGTAAAAAGTTAAAGAGCATTCCGCATGAAAAGTTAGTACCTTTACCTGATAATATTGATATTCCACAAACCATTCCTGCGTCTCAAGTTAAAGTACCTTCAATGTATATAAATGGAGACGTTGAATATGAAGATGCTGAAGGAAATAAAGTTGATAAAGAAAATGCCACCCATTTAAGACTTACGGGTATTGATAGAAGATCTGATGTTGTTGTAGGGCCTGTTAAACCTAAAGGGATGATTAAGTTGACTTTATATTTTAACAATAAAAATTCACCTGAAACCAAGGAAAAATCAACAAGCAGCAAAAGTAAGATATTTAATGAAGAATACAAACCTATAAAAAATTAACGCTCATGTTCACAAAAACTGTCGGTCTTCAAAAATCTTCGATTTTTGAAACCTCGAAAACAAAGCATTCGAAAATTTACAATTTTCGATGCGTCAAATCAAAGATTTAACAGTTTTCGAAGGTTTTTGTGACCGTAAAAATCGCAGCGGACAAATACTTCGTATTTGTCGCGTCAAAATCAAAGATTTTGACAGCTTGCAAAATTCATAGAATTTTGCAGCCCAAAAATTCTACGAATTTTCGACGGCTTGCAAAATT
>NZ_LMVM01000010.1 GCF_002287175.1 Methanobacterium bryantii
GACTATTAGTAATGTTTTTACTAAAAAAGTCTTAAAAAAGTTAAATTAGCATTAACTCTTTGAAAATGGTAGTAATATAGCCCTTTGCAGATTTTTAGAATTAATTACATGTGCAAATAAGTATTTTAAAATATGATTAAAGAAAAATAATTGGTTTTAGTCCTATTTTTTAGTACCGCAAATATGATATATATTAAATTTAATAAAGAAATCGAAGGGCGAAGTATCATTTCAGATATTCATAAGTTACCCTAAATTTAATTCGCCCTTCAATATGAGTTTCTAATTATTTCTAACTTATTTTTTATAGATATGTTAAAAACAGATTGAAAAAATTATTTTTGCTGGTTTATTAAGTTAACTGTCTTTAATTTCGAATAAAAGCTCTTTTTAAATAATCAATTTTGTATTGTAGTTTTTATTTTAAACCGAAACATTTATATAGTCTTGGACTCACAAGTTATATTACTGACTCATGAGTCATTAACATGATTTAGTAGTCATGATAAGTATAGGTGAAATATTATGTCACTTGCAAAATGGAAGGAAAGAGAAAGAGAACAGCGCCAAAATGATATTATCGACGCTGCTCGGAAATTATTAATCGACAGGGACTTTGATGAAGTTTCTATGGACGAAATAGCAAGAGAAGTGGGGCTTGGCAAAAGCACGCTTTACCTTTATTTTAAAAATAAAGAATCGCTGTACTTTGCCATAGTCTTACGCGGAATCCGAATCTGGGATAAAATGATTAAAGAAGGAGTTGAAAAAGGAAATACTGGTTTAGAAAAGTTTATAGCATATGGAAATGCAAACAGGGAGTTTTCTACTAAGTACCCTGATTACTTCAGGCTGTTGTACTCCCCCACATCAATTAAAAAACAGTTTGATATGGACAAAATGAACAGCAGTGAAGAATTCCAGGAAGTAAGGGGGCTATTTAAAGAAATAATGTCTGTAGGAATAGATTCCATACAAAAAGGTATAGAAGACGGTGAAATCAGGCAGGACATAGACCCTGTGGAAGCTGCAATTCTTTTATCTGTGATCTTCAACGGTAAGGTGAACATGGGCGACTGGGCTAAAGAGATGCTTGAAAACAGGGGAATCAACGAAGAGAAATTTAATAGTGATATAGGTGATTTGTTTCTCCACATGCTAAAGAAATAATGAAATGAATTAGTTGTATGGGACGGCATAAAATTTTTGTAAAAAAATTTGGCTGTAATGAAATGTGTTAATTTAAAAATTAAACCAAAAAAAAATAAAAATTTAAATTTTAATCAGCATATAGGTGTTATTTTAGTAAAGAGGTGTTAAATATGGATTATAATGAATTGGGAAAGAAATTAAATGAATTTTTAAAATTGGAAAATGAACCTGTGGCCATAAAATGGTCTGTAATGGAACCCCAAAATATTGAAAAGGAAAGCGAAAAATCAAGATTCTGCACAAAACTTACCAAAGCTATGGGAGGGGAAATATTTTATTCTACCCTTGAAGAAGAAGCGTGTATGGGCGGTGCAAGATATTGCGGACTTAAAGATATGAAAGAATACCCTGCAAATGTGCAAAGCGGAGCATTCATGGTTCCAAATGGCCTGTATAAAGATATTGCTGCAGTACAGCGTTCAAGAGAATATGAAACATACATAAATCCCGGGATTTTCAGTGCAGTTGTTTTTGCCCCTTTAAACAGGGCAGAATTTGATCCAGATGTGATATTCATGCTCTGCAGCGCAAAACAGGGAATGGAAATACTCCACGCAAATGCATATGACTCAGGAAAACATGGGATGGGCACTGACGCAGTTCCTGTATGTAGTTCAATGGCTGCAGCACCTTACATGACTGGTAAAGTCACTTACGGGTTCGGCGACGTTGCAGCAAGGAAAAATATGGACATTAATCATGAAGATATAATGGTCAGTGTTCCTGGAAGTGACCTGCCCCGTATAGTTTCTAATCTGGAGGAGATGAGAACTAAAATGTTTTTTAGGGAAGAATAATTCCTTTTTTTAAATCTATTGGGGGGAAAATCATGATTGAAAGCTTAAATATAAAGAAAACACCTAAACAGCTTTTAATTGAGGCGGGAATTGGTACATGGTCTGCAGTGGGTGTTACTATCGCATCAGCTATGTTTCTGATCGCGCTTGTAGTTACTTTTGTAATATTTCCGCTGAATTTTAACTGGCAGGGTATAGAAGTTTATGCCCAATCTTACACTCAGCATTACTGGCAAATATTGATGTTTGTGGTTCCATGTTTCCTTATCGCGCCTTTATACCTCATTCTAACTGTAATCATTCATAGATTCACCCCTGAAGAAAAGCAGATATTAAGTCTGCTAGGCATCGTCTTTGCAGTGGTATATCTAGCACAGATCACTGCCAACTACTATTTGCAGATGACTGCTATATCCCAGAGTATTTCGACAGGATTGCTCGATGGGACTACTCTCTTTGCCTTCGGTAATTTGAATTCTGTCTTCTGGTCCATGGAAGTACTGGGATATACATGGATGAGCCTGTCTATGATTTTCATTGGGCTTCTATTCAGCGGAGGGAAAATAGAAACAGCAGTAAAGTGGATATTTGTGGTAAATGGTATACTTGGGGTTGTAGCAATTATACAAGCAGTTACACACCTGGACTTTGGATTCCCTTTCTCACTTGTGTTGTTTGCGTTTACATTTCCCGCATCAACTGCAATGATAGCGCTGCTTTTTAACAGGCTAAAAAAGACAACAATTTAACTTTTTAGACTGTTGGAATTATTATAAAATATTTTAAAAAAGGAACCTCATGTGATAACTATGAATTATGAAAGCCAGTATAACCTTGCTAAAGATAAAATAATTATGATTATGGCAGGATTAATGGTAGGCCTCCTTGTAGCTGCCTTTGATTATTCAATCATGGCCACAGCTATGCCAAAAGTTATTAACAGTCTGCAGGGCATGGAATATTATGTGTGGCCCTTTACATTTTACATGTTAACATCCACCATTGCAATAATCATTTTTGGTAAATTATCAGATATTTACGGCAGAAAACATGTTTTAATCGCAGGAATTATCATATTTGTCGTAACTTCGGTTATGTGTGGTTTTGCAACCAGCATGCTGGAACTGATTATATTCAGGGGGCTTCAGGGAATTGGAGGCGGAATTTTGATATCACTCCCATTTATTGTGGTTGGAGAAATTTTCGCTCCGAGGGAAAGGGCCAAATATATGGGAATACTCGCATCAGTATTTGGACTTGCAGATGTTCTGGGGCCGATTCTTGGGGGCGTAATTACAGATGCTGTTGGATGGAGAGGAGTGTTCTTTGTAAATGTCCCTGTTGGGATTGCGGCTGTAGCATTGATTCTTTATTCACTTCCAAATTTCAAACTGGGCGGTGTTAAAAAAGTCATTGATTATGGGGGAATAATTACATTTACATTAGCTTTAAGTTCGCTGTTCCTGGCAGTGACATTTACAGGAGATCTAAATAAATACCCATTAGTTGAGATAGCCGGACTTCTTGTATTTTCGGGGATTATGTTTATATTGTTCATTTCTGCTGAAAAAAGAGCTGCAGAGGCTATTTTACCATTGAGATTATTCAAAAATTCAATATTCAGTGTTTCAGCAGTAGAAAGCTTTTTAGCAAGTGCACTGATGTTTTCAGGGGTAATTTACGTCCCTTTATTTGCGCAGGGTGTTTTAGGAATGAGCGCTACAAACGCAGGGTTCCTAATGATCCTCATGTCACTAAGCCTTACAATGGCATCAATAATTACTGGACAAATTATATCAGTGACAGGGAAATATAAACATCTTGTAATTGCTGAATTTGTTATAACTGGAATAGGGGTCGTGCTTCTTGCTACAATGAATGCCAGTACGTCTCCTTACCAACTGGTTGCATATTCGACAATTCTCGGTATTGGTTCTGGAATGGCATATAACATATTCAATGTGGCGGTGCAGAACGCATTTACACTACGGGATATAGGTATTATAACAGCTTCAATGCGGTTTTTCAGGAACATAGGTACTATAATATTTGTTCCAGTATTTGGGTTTATAATGAATTTCACTTTAGAAATTACAGTTACATTGGGCAAAACTCAAGCTTTAGTACTTTCTATACAGAATATTTTCCTTGCAGCCATAGTGCTGGCATTTGCAGGGTTGATTATCGCATTCTTACTTAAAGAAATACCTTTAAGTGGAGATACACCTGTAACTCAAGAAGAAGTTCATGGCGAGTGTATAGAAAAAGTAAAATAACTTTTAATGCTTATATAAATCTTAAAATATCAGAAATCACTTAAATACAACAGGATGAATTTTAAATTTATAATTAAAAAGTAAAAAAGTAAAAATACTGAATGAAAATGAAGAAAAATTTCATTTAATCAGGTTAACTAGAGGTAATAAAATGATTAAAGTAGCTGTAACAGGTGCAGGCGGGAGAATAAGCTCTAAAATAATTAAAGCTATACTTGAACAGGAAGATATGGAGCTGGCGGCAGCTATAGGGTCTCCAGATACTCCACTTGAAGGAAAGGATGTAGGTGAAGTAATAGGTGTGGGAAATATTGGCGTTCCAGTAAACGGCGCCCAAAAGCTCGCTGAAGTTTTAAATGAAAAGAAACCCGATGTCCTCGTTGATTTTACTAGGGCTGATGCAGCGGAGGGTACGATCCAAACTGCTGCAGAGTGCGGAGTTAATGTGATTGTAGGTACAACTGGATTTTCAGATGAACAAATGGCATCTATAAAAAGATCCATCAGAGAAAATAATGTTAATGCAGTTATTTCTCCAAATATGGCAGTGGGTGTGAATGTGTTCTTTAAGATCATAAAAGATCTTGCCAGAATCTTAGAAAACTTTGATATTGAGATAATAGAAGCCCACCACAAGCATAAAGCTGATGCACCGTCTGGAACTGCCGTTAAAGCCTATGAAATCATAGCTGATGCACTTGGGAAAAATAAAGATGAAATTTGTGTATATGGTCGGCATGGAATGGTGAGTAAACGAGGAGAAGGAGAAATAGGGGTGCATGCTGTTCGCAGTGGAGATATAGTTGGAGACCACACAGTGCTTTTTGCAGGTGAAGGAGAGCGGATTGAAATTATCCACAGGGCACACAGCAGGCAGGCGTTTGTATCTGGAGTGATTAAAGCGGTGAGGTATGTTGTCGGTGCTTCAAAGGAAATAAGTGATATGGGAGATGTTTTAGGTATAAAATAAAATGTAAGATGTTTATCTTTTATTTCAATATTTCATTAAAATATTGTTTGGAATTGATGAGAAAAATAGCCTAAATTTTAAATAAAATATTTTAGTTAATCTTTTAGAATATATAAATGATTACGCTCATGCCCAGAAGTTGTGCAAATAATATTGTTTCATTTTCGTGTGTCTGGTTAAGTAAATTGCATTTTTTAAGATGAGTCCCATGTAATCAATTAAAATTACAATTTAACATAAGTATAACTCATACACAGGATCATGGACATGAGCAAATGATTATTATTTATTTAAATTATTTAAAAATATTTTTTATAAAATTCATCTTCTTTTTAATTTAATTCGATTTTAAAAAGTAAAGAGTACAGGTGGTTGGAATTATTTAATGTACTAGTTACCCATCAACATTTTTTAAAAGGTTTGAAATCTCATGATTTTTTATAAAATACCATGGACACCTACAAAAGCAAGTGTCCAGGATTATTTAGTGTATTGCGGGTAATATTTGGCTATTTTAATTTAAAATGTGCCGTATATACAATGAAATTCCTTTAATTTCCATTGACTATTTCATCCCCCACTTTCTCAAAATACTCCAAAAATTCTTTTTTCTTAGATCTGATGGATTCTAAAGTTAAATCTGGAGCGGGGTTTATCTTGAAAAAAACATTTATAACATCCTGATTACTGCTGCTTTTTTCAATATATGCGTTGTCTTTTAATTCGCTTAATTTTTCGTTTATGGGATTTATGTAATTAAATAATAAACCAGATCCTCTAAAATTCCATATATAATTTTCAATATCTGCTACTTCTTTTAACTTAAATACATTTTTATCACAGTTCATAGTTTCTCACTATATTCTACTATATTCTGCAGATTACTTTTATCTATCGGTTTTTAGTACTTATTGGGAGTTATTAAGGTTTAATCATACAAATATTACTTTTCAAAAGATCTAGCTTAAGAATCCTGTAAAATAACTCCAATTTTTAAATTAATTAATTGATAAAACGGTTTCAAATTAAACAGAGTAATTTCACCTGAAACCAGATATATGCACATTATGGAAGCAATTCAGGAAGCAAAACCTAGATTTTTGACTCGCAAGTTTGAAATGAGAAACTTTTAAAATAAAAGCATTAGAAATTAGTCTAAAGTATCGAGATGAGCGACTTTTATAGAATTCCTTAGCTGGATCTAGAATATTGCCTTAAATAGTAGCTTCTAGCGGGAAATTAGGCCTTTTGAGAATTAGAAGTGATTAGTTCCTTGGGAGAGCTTTGCAGTATTTCAACCCTGATAGAAAGGACGGTGGTTCTATTGGATGTACTGCAAGTGAATCCATTAAAAGGTACCTATCAAATGAGTTCTACCCTGAGACCACAAATTAAATTCTTTTTTTACGAAATCAAATCAAATGAGTTCTTCAACGATTCCACTAACGGGTCGAATCTATCAAGTATAACTGCAAACTTTAAACCATTACGGGCGCCATACACGTATATTACAAAGACAACATCCTTTCGAGGAGCATGATTATCATAATATTTCACTTATTTAACTAAATACTCCTCCTCTTCCCAGGAAAAGACTCGTCTAGGGACTGCAATCACCGTTTCACACATTATTTAATTGAAAAAAGTTTAATAAAAAGAATAATTAAAATTATTTGAGCTTTTTATAGAATTTAGAGAAATTGTATGTTATTTTAGTTTTAACAGTACTCATCACAGACATTAATCGGGGTATATTATACATTATTATTTCACCTGGCTTTTTGGGGGGAATGCCGCTAGTACTGATGGTTTTCAGTTTTTCAATGCCTTGTTTTTGTTTTTTATAGTGGTAGTCTCCAGGTTCCTTAGATCGTTCATCTGATAACTTCGTCTTATTGGTCAAATTTTCAGCAGTAAAATCACTGGTCACAACAATGGGATAATTCATTGAAGTTTCAGTTGTAACAGCCGGAGTGCCGTCTCCTGAACTGAAATTTACAGCTGACACTCCCCCAGTGACTGTAGCCATTGAAAAAATTAAAGCTATAACAAAAGCAATTACTTTATTTTCATACATGGTTTCATCCTGTTCAAATTAATATAGATTACATTTTATTTTAATTATATATAATACTTGTTGAGAATAATTTACTATTTACCCCTATTTTTAAAAAAAATAAAAAGCAGCCACTTTTAGTCCTATTTTTGTAGTACTAAAAATAGGAGTTGTATAAAATTTAATAATAAAAAGAAAAGGAGGTACAGCACCTCTATTTAATGTTTTAGATATTATTGGAGAAATTCTCCCTTCCTTTTTATGAAAATAACTTACTTTTGTGATAAATAACCTAAATGTATAATTATTCCACGTATTAAGAATGTTACTCCCGTTATAATGCTAATTAAACTTTCTTTAGACCACGGGTAAATATTTAAATTCATTATGCCGATAAAAACAGCCAGTAACAATATGAAACTAAATATTATGGATAATGATGCTGTTTTATGCTCTAAAACACTGTTAAAAATTAGAAATAGCCCGGTTAAAAGGAAATAGAAATTAACAAAGGATATAGAATAACTTGAAACTATAAGATAAACGGTAGAAAATACAAATAAAAGCCCTAATGCAAACAGCCCCTTATCTATAACTCTTACCAATCTATGCCCTCCCAATTAGTATACTTTTTACATCACTTTCTAAGTATATCTTAAATAATTTTAGTTTTTAAAGAAACTCAAGGCTGTTTCAGTACAGTAAATTGAATTGATCATGTTTAAAAATGACAGTACTATAACCCATTGTAAGAATTTTAAAATTAATTCCAGGTGCAAACAAGTACAGGGAATAAGTTCAAGTAAAATTATTTTAAATTTATTCCAGGTGCCGAATAAGTACTGCGGAAAAGTTCAGTGTATTTAATTTTAAAGTTGGCCCTTAAAAAAATTATGGAATTACTTCCTGCTGGTTGGGAAGTTCAATCAGAAATACAAGAAAAAATATAAAAAAAATTTAAAAAAGAAAAATATGGCGTCTTACATCAACACTAAAAATGGCACAATTACGTGCAGCACGATATCTGCTGAAAAATGAGATATCATAGCTGATTCTAGCCCTTTCCTCCAGTAAAGCCACCCGAATATAATTCCACCGGCAGCGTTTAAAACGATGGTACGTACAACTATCAGAGGTGTAAGCGCTGTTATAGTCGTTACGGCAGGCAAGTGGCCGATGCCGAACATAACTGCAGCTAAGATAATTGCCAGCCATATTCCTGTCTTTGTTGGTTTTCCGCCACTTGTTTTTTTGATTTTAAAGAATATCCATACAAGAAGGGTCATTAAGAACAGCCTTAACAGAATTTCTTCATTTATTCCACCGTAGAATGATGCCAGGAATCCCTGCCATACTGGAGGGTTCACTGAAGCCTGAGCTACATTAATTGCTGCTCCTGCAAGGGAGAATAAAAAGTCAAGCCCGGTTATAAGAATACCTGCAAGTATTCCAAGCCCAACAGATATTCCAAGTATTGATTTCAGGTAGCCTTTCACTTCCCTGCCTTCAAGCCATCCCTCTAAAATTGGAAGGCCAAGTCCGACCTTTTTAGCGAGGAAAAGGCCGATAAGAATAACAACAGCAAACATAATTGTAGTCTGTATGATTTGGCCGGTTAAAAACACGTATAAAGGTACCTGTAAGTTCTGGAGTACACTCCCCTCTAATGTCAAAGTGTAGGGAAACACAGCTATTGTCCCAAATATACTTGCAATCAGTAAAGTTATAAACAATTTCCAGTTGGTTTTCATATTTTCACCACTTAATTTGTAGAATTGCCCAGAAAATAATCGTTTTCGAGGGCAGCTTACTTTATCCATTCCACAAGGGAATTTATTACCTCTTTTTCTACATGGCCTTCAACCATGTACTCCTGCGGGCTTGATTTACCTTCACCGGCTATGAATAAATGGTTTAACTCTGGGAAAACTTTCAAAGTGGCATTTTCCCTGTGGTTGAGTGCATCTTTCCACCCTTTAAAATCTTCAGATTCCAGAACCTGGTAATCACGTCCGCCTTGAAGAACCAAAATGGGCATGCTTAAAGTTTTAACAATAGCTACCGTGTCATGATTGTGTAAATCTTTCCAGTAATCAACAGGCATTGCTAGAGGTAAGTCCTGCCTTGAAATGTTTTCTATAAATTCAGGGTCCTTTAATTTGTCCACTTTTTCTTTTAAGTCATCAAGCTCAGCTTTTTGTTGTTCAGTCATATTGCCATCAAGGTTATACAGGTAGGTAAACTGGTCTAATATTGTTTCTTCTATTGAACGAGTTATGCCGGCCATGATTATTATTCCTGCTAATCCATTATCCTGTTGAGCTATACGTGGAGCAAGTGTGGCTCCCAGGCTGTGTCCTAAATAAAATACTCGTTTAGGGTCTATACCTTCTGTTTTGCACATTAGATCAATAGCAAGTAATGCATCGTCTATCACTTCTTCTTTAGCGGTCATTTGATCCACCAGGTCTGGTGTTAACTGTTTGGCATGTACGAAAGTTCTTTTATCATATCGAAGTACTGCAATACCTTTTGAGGCTAAACCCCATGCAATGTCTTTAAATATCTTGTTGGGGCCAATTGTTTCATCCCTGTCATTTGGACCAGAGCCATGTACCAGTACTAGGCCTGGAAAGGGTCCAGAGCCATCAGGTACTGTCAAAGTTCCAGGCAGTGCCCATTTTCCCTCACCAATAGTCGTATCAATCTCATGAAATGCAGATTTTTCAACATAGTCCGGTGCATGATACTCCATATTTGTTGGAATAAAATTCAAACCGCTGATCTGTCCTTCTTTGTTAAAAGTAATCTGTACTTCAATTATAGATCTTTGAAAACTGCAGGGGATAGTAACAATTCTGTAACTTTCCACTTCTGCAGTCTTTGGTGCATTTAGCTGTATTAAAGTTCCGGCTTCTTTTATTGTATTAATCCATGTTTCCTGTAATTTGGCCTCATTTAAGGCAATTTTCATCTGGTCATCGAATTTACTGGCGGTAGATGTAAAATCACCTGCAAGCAGCAGACCAATAAAATTTTGTGCTGTTTCTATTAAATCTTCAAATGAATTCATAATTTGATCCCTCCGATACTACGCATATCAAACTATCTGTAACACATAATATTTGTTAACTATAATATATACTTATCGGAATATATAGCTATCGGAATATTTATATCAAGAAAACGATAGAAAATCAACCATGAATGATGAGGATATAAGGATAGTTACAGCTCTTTTTGATGTAATAAACAATAAATTAAGTAAAGCAAGTCAAGAAACCCTGTTAAAAATTTATAAAAATTTAACTATAGCCGAAGCAAGTGCAATTTATGCAGTGGGGCCTGAAGAGCCTAAAACTATGAAACAAATTGCTGAAACACTGGGGGTTGCGGTGAGTACTCCAACAAGAACCATAGATAGGCTGTTAGAAAAAGGGTTCGTAAACAGGAAGGTAGGAGAAAAAGACCGTAGAAAACTTTTAATTGAATTAACTCCCAAGGGTAAAAAATTACTGGTAGATATTGATAAAGAAAATTTAGAAATCACTAAAAAAATGTTAAATGGTCTTAAAGATGAAGAAATAGAAAAATTTAAAGAAATACTGTTTAAAATAAGTGAAAATATTGAATAAAGTGCATTTATTTGTCAATATTAAATTTAAAGAAAGTGTCTGGATTAAATGGACTATTGATTAGATAAAATCCATTAAAATGAATTGTTATTATGGATAGTCTTCATTTTACCTAAACTACATTATTGTAAAAAGTAATGATTATTCTTATTTTACTTATTTCTACTTTTTTTAGTTTATTTAAAAAAATATACTAATGTTTTGATTTTGGTAGTGTATTTTTGAATATGTGGAAAATTGCACAATTATATTTTTTAATCGATGTAGCTATCTATTTAATAGAATGAAATTTTACATTTTAAAGTTATTATTTTGAGTTTACTTATCTCAAGAAGCAAATAATTTATCAAAATTTATATATAATAATATCCAATAGTATTAACAATAAACATATAATTAACAAGTAAAATTTTAAATATTGAAGTATGTGATTAGTGGAATGAAATGATTGGAGTGCATGCTATCAATAAATTAGTGATGGATTCATTAGCTTTTAAATTCGATGATCTTGATTTTTTAGGGGAAAATAGTAAGTGCCACAGGATATTTAGTTTTTAGAGTAAACATTAGGGGAATTAAAAAATGGACTTTGAGAAATATTCAAAAAGCGGTACACAATTTTATAGCGAAGTAATACCTTCTACACTTCTAAAATTTGTTAAAAATGTAAAATGGAATTCATATATAGATTTAGGCTGTGGTGATGGTTCATTATTATATGCTCTTAATAATAAAAGGTTTTTTGATGGAAAAAAGGTGTATGCTGTTGATTTATCCCAATTACGAATTGATAACGTCAAAAAAATAAATAAAGATTTTATTTGTTATATCTCAGATACATGTAACCTTAAAGATATTAAGGATAATAGTATCGATTTTGTTACGACTACTCAAGTTATAGAGCATGTTGAAGATGATGAAGCAATGATTAAAGAAATTAGGAGAATATTAAATAGTAATGGAATTGTTTACCTTTCAACAGTTTTCAAAAAAAGATATGCATGGTATTTTTATAGATGTAATGGCAAATGGACTTTAGATCCAACACATGTACGAGAATATACGAAAGACAGTCAACTATCAGATATTATCCGGAATAATGGTTTTAAAATAGTATATAATAACAAATCATTAATTAAAATGCCGATAATTGATTTTATTTTTCGTAAAATGGGTTTTAAAAGAAATGTTTTTCAAAATTCTTTTTTAGCTTATCTTAGAAAAATAAGTATTCCTATATTTGGATATTATAACTGGGAAATTATACTCAAATCTAAAAGTGAACTACATATATAGTACTATTTAATTTTTATTAGTGGTACAATTATGATGAGATAATTATAAACATTCTAAAATACTATTTTTTTAAGTCAAGTTCTTTTCATTGTGGATGTGGAAAAGACTAAAGTTCTTCCAATTGTTAGAATAATCAGTGGACATTAAATCTTGCATTAAGTATATTTTGCCAAATTTGGGATTTGATGTTGATGTGGTATGTCTTTACAGTTCGATTTAACTGATGCCGATTAATTGATATTTTCTAAGAAAGATGGATATAATTGTTAAAAAGATTTTATAGTTTGTTTTTAATTTTAAAATGGAAGAATATAAAGAAACACTGGGGGTTGCGGTGAGTACTCCAACAAGAACCATAGATAGGCTGTTAGAAAAAGGGTTCGTAAACAGGAAGGTAGGAGAAAAAGACCGTAGAAAACTTTTAATTGAATTAACTCCCAAGGGTAAAAAATTACTGGTAGATATTGATAAAGAAAATTTAGAAATCACTAAAAAAAATGTTAGATGGTCTTAAAGATGAAGAAATAGAAAAATTTAAAGAAATACTGTTTAAAATAAGTGAAAATATTGAATAAAGTGCATTATTAAACAAGAAAATTCCTTTGGTTTACTTATATTATAATTAAAAATTGGCCACGGAAATTAAGAATTTGTCTTATCTATTTTAATGAATGCCATTTTTTAACTGCATTTTTTTTATTTTAAATTTATATCATAGAAACTCATTTTGTTATATAAATTAACGCTCATGCCCGAATGTTGTGTAAATAATATCGCTTCACTCGTGTGTCTGGTTAAGTAAATTGTATTTTTTTAAGATCTCATATGATCAATTAAAACTACAATTTAACATAAAGTATAACTCATGCACAGGATCATGGACATGTAAAAATCTCTCAAAAAACCGAAGGTTTTTTGGAGCGCAAAATTAGAAATTTTGCAAGCCGTCGAAAATTCGTAGAATTTTTGGGCCGCAAAATTAGAAATTTTGCAAGCCGTCGAAAATTCGTAGAATTTTTGGGCCGCAAAATTAGAAATTTTGCAAGCCGTCGAAAATTCGTAGAATTTTTGGGCCGCA
>NZ_LMVM01000011.1 GCF_002287175.1 Methanobacterium bryantii
ACTATAATTCTTAATTATCAAACCCTGAATAGTAGCATTAGCATTTACAGTAAACGCAGTACCCGAACCATTACCCACAATAGTCACAGTGCCTTTAGCTTTGATATTAACTGGCCTAGAAACTATTAAATTTAAATTACTGTACTGTCCACTGTTAAATATAATATTACTGCAGACTACGCAATTATCCAGTATATGTTGAATCTGAGCATTGGTCATATTATTATACACGAAATAGTCAGCAGGAGCTGTAATATTTGAAATAATCAAAGTGCTTGCAGTGGTTGTACTACCATACCAGCTATTTGTATAGAAATTGTCAACAACAACATAATTTCCAACATCTAAATTAATTAACAAACTAGCTACTCCATTACTATCTGTTACAGCAGAATATGTCTTGTTAAATTTTTGATTCATAATGGTGATATTTACTGACTCACCTGCCAGTGGTCTATCATAAATGTCAGTTAAAGTAACTTCATAAATATTGTTAAAATTTGAAATAACAGAATCTGCCCTTAATTTAGTGTCTACCCTGTTAATTGTAAGAGTACCCTTAGCAGAACTTGATTTATACAAACCATTACCACCATATTTAACCGTTACATTATAAAGTCCAGGGTACAGGTTTATCATTAAGCCCGCAGTACCATTTACATCTGTTTTAAGATTAAAGGTTTCACTCTGGTTACCTTGAGATATAATTAGCTTTATACTCTCATTTCTAAGTACATTGCCGTTAGCATCTCTCACTTTAACAATATATGGGTTCCCACGACCGTACAAAACAGATGTTTCAAGGGTTACATTCGTGTTTATTGGAGATATAGTAAAAGAAGAAGTACTGCTGCTGGACCCATACCAACCATTACCTGCAAAACTTATTTTTACATTATATTTACCCTGTGAAAAATTAACAACCAAACCTGCCCTGCCTTGATCATTAGTAACACTATAATAAATCTTTGATTCACTTCCATGTGAAATATTAAAGCTTATTTTTTGACCTGCTACTCCCTTACCATTAAAATCATATAAATCTGCATAGAACACATTTCCAGTACCATAAAACGTTCCATCGTAAGAAACTATTTTGGTTATCGAGGTTAAGATTTGTATGATGGCATCAGCTTGAGAACCTTTGAAATATCCATTACCTCCATAACTAACATGTACGTTGTAAATACCTATCGTATTATTGAGTAAAATAGTAGCCATACCATTTTCATCAGTAATTACCGAATATACCTCTGATTTACCATTTTTATCTGTGAAAGTAACCTTTAAAGTTTGATTGGATATTAAATAACCATTTACATTGCGCAAAATTATTTTGTAAACATTGCCTTTACCATAAAAAGCAGCGTTATCAATGTCAATTACAGTACTGTTATTTCGGATTGTCAGATCCAAGCTTTGATTGTCGATGGCTGCATTAGCTGTAAAATCCTTATCCGAATTGGTAATTGTGGCTAAAGCCTGATTATTAGTTAAATTTTCGTGTTCTGGAGAAATATTAGTGTTAGTTCCCTTAAAGAATACTTCCCTAGAAGGTAAAACTCCGGCCAAATTATGAATGGTGCCATTTAAATCTGTTACCTTATCTAAAGAAGCATTTAAAACATTATTGTTAATGGTTAAAGTCATTATGACCCAGTTATAAGCATAAACATCTCCCAAAAAGCGGTACACCTTTTCACTGGTAGGCCCGCTGTTTGAACCCCACCAATTAGATAACAGATAAGCCGTCCCCATGCGATTATAGACATCATCAGCTAAATATTTGGCAGTATTATTAACAAAAACGGAATATGAAACATTCAAATCACCTAAATTATAAATAGCTCCGCCATACGCCGCATAATTATTTGAAAAAGTACACTGAGTAACAGTCAGATTACCCCCATTAAAAATGACACCATTAGAGTTGTAATCTTCATAATCATCAACCACATTAGAATTATTAATAAACGTGGAATTGGAGATGGTTAAATTCTTAGGTCTAGAATTGTAGTCACCGTTAATTATAATTGAGCCTCTAATTGAGCCTCTTCCAGTATTGTTTATGAAAAGAGAGTTATTGATAATACTGGCCTGAATTACACAAGATCCCGTATTATCCATAAATTTACAGTTTTCAACAGCGGCCCCCTGATCAAAGTTACAGAAAGTCACGCCCCCTGTATTGTTAGTAAAATTTGAACCATTAACCAGGGCAGATGAACCTGAACTCCACTCAGCATATATTGCATTTAAATTATTATTAATAAAAGTCGAATTTATAACTGTTAAATTACCACATGAACGGATGATTGCTCTATCATAAATAGAAGTGTTAGGAATTGATATATTAGTAAAAGAAGACTTTATAACTGTTAAATTACCCTCAGATTGAATAGCATATCCAACTATATTATAAAATTTAGAATTATATGCCTTAACATCTCCAGAACCTCCAATACATCCTGTGGAATTGGTTATTGTACAGTTATTTAAAACTAAGACACCGCCGCCGTTATTAATTAAAAGCACGTTATAAGACATGTTTGAGCATATATTTATGTTATTTAAATTTAACTGCCCAAATTCAGTGATATTAAAAAGATTGATGTTGGAGTACCTGTATATTAACACGTCACCATTAAAAGAACTGAATGTAAGGTACTTGTTTATATACAAATCAGTGTTATATAGACCGGTATATGTTCCGGCGTAAATATAAATTTTATTCCCATTTAAAGCTTTACTTACTGCTTTTTGTAAAGTTTTATATGGATTATCTCTGGATCCATCGCCGTAGTAATCATCACCATCGTTGGAGACATATATAGAGTAATCGGTCCAGCCGGTACCTATAACCAGCCTCACTTTTTGATTATCCACACATGCATAGATCCACGTGTCTTCAGTATTGTTCAGGTAAGTGGTGGAAAAGGAGTTATTCACCATGTACCCGTTTGGAGGTGAGAAATTTCCATTATCAGTTTCAAAACTTATAAAACGTGAAGGTAAATACGTTTTCCCTAAATCAAAAACATTTTTACCGTCGGTATATTTAAAAACAGCAGTAACCGTAGCATTGGTTTTAGATGGAATAGGATTCTTATCACTGCCAAATGTTAATATAACCCACTTATCAACAACAACATTATAAAGAGTTGGTACTTTATTAGACCCCCACCAGTTATAAGACGCATATGCAGTACTATTAACTCCACTAGTACTTATAGTGCCCAATATTACAGAATAAGTTATATTGAGTGTACTATTAACACCAACAGAAGCTGCATATCTTCCAAATGATGATCCAGTGATAGTGGCATTACTGTTTTCTAATTGAACTGCAGAATATGATGAATCAACGAATGATGAGTTGTATATGTAGACAGTATTGCCCTTGCTTGTTACCATGGAGTCTGCAAATGATGCATTTGTAATGGTAACTGAATTTCTGTTGCTGCCAAAATTATCGCAGATTATACTGCTTGAAGTAAACTTAGAAGATATTACAGACATATTACCTGCATTAAACAGTCCTCCACCGGTATTTTCAATAAATTGGCTGTTATGAACGTTGGTCGTGCCGAAGTTGGCAATTCCCCCCGCGTAATTGGTAGCCTTATTCGTTTTAAAGGTGGAATTTAAGACTGTTAAACTGCCATAATTTAAAATAGCACCTCCTAAAAACCCATTATTATTACTGAATGTGGAATTATTTATGGTTAATTCACCACGGTTAATTATAGCTCCAGAGGTGGATTCTTCCCCAGCATACCCATTTATGAATTTTAATCCATTCAAAGTTAAATTGCCATCTGAGGTTATATCAAAAATCTGCGACTTTCCTTCACCGTCAAGTGTAACTGCACCATCCCAGGCTGAAATAATCAATGTTTTATCAATAATTAAGTTGGTGTTGTTTATACCCCTGTAAGTACCATTGAACATGTAAATAGTCGAACCGCCAGCTGAATGGCTGATAGCCGAATTTAAACTCTGATAAGGATTATCAAGAGTACCGTCCCCCTTTTCATCACTGCCATTAGCTGCCACGTAAATTTTAGAATCACCACCTGCAGAATAAACTTTTTGACCTTTAACCTTCACAGGATCAGCAGTCAAATTAGCTGAATTAACATGAATATCACTATTTACTGCTGAAATATTAGTTACATCCCCTGATGAAGTATCACCAGCACTGACCATGCCCATTGATAATGCCAGAGACACGATAAATAGTATCGCCATTCCCATTTTATTAAACATCACTTTCTTCCCATCCATGTTAAATAATCCCCTCATATATACTCCTTTTACAATACGATTTAACGCTTAAATTGCTTCTTATTTCTCATATAACCCATAACAACCAGGAATACAAAAAATAAAACCGCTATTAAACCTGCTAAAACATCACTAGACTCTTCTGTTACGGTTTTTTTGTCTTTACTTATTTCATAAACCTTCTGACCATCAGCACCAGAACTACTGCCAGATTCTCCTCCTGATGAAGAACTAGAACCTGCAGCAGCCGCAATATTAACTGCACCTACTGTATTCAGCAAATTATTAATAAAATCTAAATCAGATTGGCCATTGCCCCACATATTATTGCCATTTGAATTATTATTCAGACCAGAGCCTTTTCCATTACCATTACCCGTGCCGTTGCCATTACCTATACCAGATCCAGAACCGTCGCCTAGGCCTGAACCAGTTCCAGTACTAAAACTAAGCCCAGATACTAAATTGGAACTACCGCCATTGCCCGAATTGCCCCCATTACCAGAATTACCACTATTACCGGAATTACCCCCATTACCCGAATTACCTCCATTATCATTCCAGTTACTTCTTTCGGTTAACCATGCTTTTAATTGAGCTCCGCTATTCCATACATCATCTGTAGGGCCAGTAAGACCCCAATAATTACCCCTGGCGTCTATATTCGTCCAGTAAGGCTGAGCAAATATTGTGGGATAAGTTGGTGCAAAATTATTGACAATATTTGAATTGGTGATGTTCACATTAGCATCTACAAATCCAAAGGCACCGCCACGCACCATGGCAGTGTTATTTTCTATATCACAATTAGCTATGGTCAGCTGATACAAAATATGGCCCCAAACCATATCTCCCTCATAATAAAGTCCAGCATAGTACATAGCCGTATTATTACTTATTATTGAGTTAGTAATTTTGATATTACCCCCAGATAACCCAAGAGCACCAGAAGACGTAGCCTTGTTATACCTAAAAACAGACCTATCAATAGTACCTTCATCAGTTGATAAAGACACAGCACCGCCGCTGTTACTGGCTTCATTATAGGTGAAAGTTGAATTTAAAATGGTGAACTTTTTAGTACGGCCAAAAATAGCGCCACCACTTTGGGCACTGTTGTTTTTAAATGTTGAGTTTGAGATATAATCTACTGCAACACCCTCTAAAGGGTTGCCTTTGTATGCAGAATTCGAAATAACGCCCCCATATGAGGCATTATTAAATTCAAATAAACAGTTAGATGCATTTAAATAACCATAATTATCAATGACGCCGCCATTATCTGTGGCAGAATTATGTTCAAATGAAGAATTAAAGATATTTAAAGAACCTGTTTCATTGTTATAAATTACTCCACCACAGAATGCAGAATTATAGTTAATTTTACATCCACTAATGAACACGTTCCCATAATTCGATATAGATCCGCCATTATGTGCACTATTATGTGATAAAACAGAATTACTTACAGATAAATTTCCATGATTAAGTATAGCTCCACCTTCACCACTTGATTTACTATATGATATTCCAGAGTTATCTATTTTTAATTTTCCATAATTTATAAACGCAGATCCATTTTCTGAATAAGTATTAGTTATATTTAAACCAGATATGGTCAAATAACCTGTTGACGAAATGTAAAACATTTGCTTTTTATCACCTTCAAGAACTACTTTACCGTTCAAAGAAGAAAGGGTGATTGTTTTATTGATCATCAATCCTGTTTCATGATAAGTTCCTTTTAAAAGATAGATGAGTGCCATGTTAGGTGCCTGGGATATCGCATAGGCAATTGATTTATATGGATTCACCTGCGAACCATTGCCAGTTATATCACTGCCATCCAGTGAGACAAAAATATAAACAGGGGTATTATTACATACAACATCAAATAATGCATAAACCGCACCATCTGCCATTTTATGATTATTATCGCTTATCAGGTAATTTCCAGCTACCACATTAGAAGCAAAAACATTAGCTGCCATGAAGACTGCATAATCGCCGCCGGGAAGATAAGTAGAAATTATATAATTATCATTCACCTGGTTATTTGATGATCCGTTGGAGTAATAGATTCCGGTTTGGCCAGTTGATATTTTATCTCCATTAACCTTGCTGGTTCCATTAACAAGTATTGTATTGCTTTTAATCAGGTCCCCGTTGGTTTTAAACCCTGCATAACCATAAGAAGTGCTGGAATTAGAGTAAATCATGTTACCTGTAACTACATTGTTAAGAGCTCCCAATGACTCTATTAAATAGGTTAAACTACCCGTACCATTAATCGTATTGTTAATTATCTGAGTATTGTTAGTCCAGAGCGTGCCAAAACCAATATAATCTACAGAATAATCAGTTATCACACCATACACTTCAGCAGAAACCAGTGACAACCTATTGTTAAGTATCAATGTATTACAGGCCATTGCAACATATATTCCCTTAGTAGAAGAATTAGATTTAAGATTAATAATATTATTGGAGATTGAATTATATTTAGGACTTCTACCATAATTATTTTGATAACTATTAGACACACAAATACCACATAACACGTAACTACCCACCATCTCAATTAAATTATCACTAATTTGATTAGAAACACTATTAAGAGCAACTAAAATACCAGTCACTCCCGATTTAACCGTGTTAAAAATTTTAATGGTGTTTTTGCTTACTGTGACATTAACCGCGTCAATCAAAGTAATAGCAGTTTCATCTGTCAAATTAAATATTAAATTACTTACAGTTGAGTTGGATGCGCCAGATTTTAAAATAAAACTAGCATTAATACCGCTACTGCCCTGATAAGAAGTTAAATTCAAAGGAATGCCAAAAACCAAACTGCAATACTTCTTTAAATCTGCAAACAGTAAAGTATCGTTTGTTTGAACTATACTGTCCTTTAACAACTCCCCATTTGATCTACCTGTAAAATAGTTCAGCAAATTCTCATCATCAATCACATAGGAATTCCTGGCCAAAGTAGTGTTAAAAGCATCGTTAAAAATCATCTGCTTAACCGCATTAGTATAGACCGTGTTAAGCAGGATATTGGTAGTGCCAGCATTAGCTGTTAAATAAATAGCAGCATTACCTTTACCCAGCACATCCAAACTACCTGGATCAGTGAAGCTCAAATCACCACCAGTAGTGCGAATACTATTAGATTTAATGGTTACATTACTGGTCTTGTAGGCGCTGATTCCATAAACACCGCTGCCCACACCTGAAATAGAATTGTTTACAATAGAAACATTGCTGCTCATATGCAACTCAACCAGATAAGCCATCCCTTTAACACTGACCATTATAATATTATTCATGATATTTAAATCGTGCAAAGAACCCATTATATTGGCTGTTGCAATACCATATCCATAGGATCCACCAAATATGTTAATTGTGTTGTTAACTATACCAGAATAGATTAATGAATCAGTGTATATCCCTTCCACCAGTTTATTCCCAATTAAAATAATACTGTTGTTGGCTATGGTAAAATATTTTGAGAAATCACTGGCAAAGTGGGAGTTATCGGGATTATATGACACTGCATTAACACCGTAGACATACCCTTTATCACTGTTGATGAAAATATTGTTTTCAGTGATATTAACATATTCACAAGCACCATAAGACAATATACCTGATAAAGAACCAGTATAACCTGGATCTGAGAGAATAGTTATATTATTACCTGTTATATTAATGTTGCCAGTTCCTTCTGCTAAAATTATGGCATTTAAATTTGTATTATAAAAATTCAGGTCTTTAATTACAGACCCGCCAGCATCAGGATACAACGTTATGGTTACTTTAGTCAGCAGGTTGGCCATGCCATTGCTGAGCAGTGTGACCTTCTGATCGAATTTCAGATTTTTATTGCTTAAATGAGTTAAAACAATCACAGGATCATTTTTAAATGATTTAAACTTAAGATAACCATTTTTATCAAAATAAGTGTCATAATTAGAATCATTTACAATAATAGCTGTAGCATCGTTTATAACACCATTAACCGTATTATCAGAACTGTTATCCCCGAACTCATCAGTAATGTCCTTATAGATACCTTTAGAATTAGTATATATACTGTTTCCAGAAATGGTGGTATTGTATATTAAACCTTCCAAGTAGATTCCATAAAGATTACTGGTAATTGTATTGTTGATAATTGAATTATTATAAATTCTTACACGCGGAGAAACTATATGAATACCATAAGACTGCGTGGTTATCTTATTCCCAATTATCTCGGTATCACTACCAAATCCCTCAATACCTGCATCTCCCTTAGTATTAATCGTATTGTTGATGACTGAACCTTGCCCTGTTTTTATACCAATACCATAAACTGGGAGATTAATAATATTATTAGACACCATACAGTTATTATCTGCATATATTGCATAATTGCAGCCTTCACTAAGGGTTATACTGTTATTACTGATTGTAACGTTCTTAGAGTCACTTACTTGAATCCCCACTACAGCAGATTTAACATTAATTACATTATCAGACACTAATATATTGGAACCAACTGCTGAAATTGCAAGATCATATGAGTCATCTATAAAATGATTTCCCTTAATTGTAAGGTTATTACCGGTTAAGACTATTCCAGAAAAAAAATGAGAAATTGTGTTATTAATGATAGTTGTATTATCATGGCTGTTATACGTAAACATCATGCCAATGATCATCTCACTAATAACTTCAGAGTGTAAATAGTTGTTTGATATATAATTACCAATACATAAGCCAGATCCATAGTTAGCATTTCCAAAGGGATTGAAATAAATAATATTACCTACCACCCCATAGATTGCACCTCTAACTTCTAAATGATTATATGATATATTATTGTAATTAGATTCGCTCATGGGCATGCAAATGGTTGCACCGCTGGAAAACCGGTTATATATTATAGTATTGTTATTTGACCAGTCCATTGGCAGGATATATGATCCCGCTAAACGAGAAAATTCCACGTCGTTGTAAGATATTGTATTATAACTGGAATTGGTAAGTCGAATCCCATCTAAAATTTCACTGGAAATACCATTTACCGTGTAAACTACTTTATTATTTCTTATTTTGAGCCCAGTTACAATGGAACCGTTGCTGCCTGCTATTAAGTGGATCATTCCGTTGGTTATTTGATCTCCGTCGCAGATGGTGGTTATAGTAAGCCTGCGGTCAATGGTAAACATTTTATCAGTTACATTACCAATTCTCAGAGTGTCGCCTGAGATAATATCTGCAGAAGACAGTATTCTGCCGGTATAAACATTGAAATAGTTAACATAATTATCATTAGTGATATTGATCTCTCTAACATTACGGGAAGCACTCTTAGAAGTAACAGACAACTTAGAAGAGTTCAATCCCAAATTATCAGTATTTGAATTATTATCAGCATGAGTAGTATTTAAAGATAGATTTCCCGTTGTATTTTCAGCATTTACAGTAGTAACTGATAGAAAGATAATTAAAATTGAAATCAAGACTACATGCTTTTTATTTATTTTTATCAATTGTATTTCACCCAATTTACAATTTTACTAACATCCCATTTTTAAAGAAAAAAATTATAACCCATTTTAATCTACTTAATCCCTCAAATATTTGGAAAAATCCTTTTTTAACCAGAATTCCTTAAAAAATTAAAAAATGGAATAAATGTCAAATGAGAGGTTTTATTTTATTAACTTCGTGTTGACTTTATTCTTTTTTATGGTGTTTTTAGTGTTTTTAACAGATTTCAC